>JBAXND010000014.1 GCA_037133915.1 Bacteroidota bacterium | reverse complement strand
GAATTTCACTCACGATGTGATCAGCGTTCTGTTTGTCGGTTTGAATTTCACTCACGATGTGATCGGCGTTCTGTTTGTCGGTTTGAATTTCACTCACGATGTGATCAGCGTTCTGTTTGTCGGTTTGAATTTCACTCACAATGTGATCGGCGTTTTGTTTGTCGGTTTGAATTTCACTCACGATATGATCAGCGTTCTGTTTGTCAGTTTGAATTTCACTCACGATGTGATCAGCGTTCTGTTTGTCAGTTTGAATTTCGCTCACGATGTGATCAGCGTTCTGTTTGTCGGTTTGAATTTCGCTCACGATGTGATCGGCATTTTGTTTATCCTGTTGCAGCTCATTTATTATATTATCAGCTGTATGTTTATTTTCCTGCAGCTCATTAATAAGCCCGTCGAGTGCACTTTTTTCATGGTTGACTTCAGCTAAAATTCCGTCAAAATTTTCTTTTTCAGATTGCAGTTCTGCGATGAGGGCCTCTGCGGTGTGTTTGTCATTTTGTAATTCGGTATTAATAATATGCGAATCGCCAACATCGGCGCTGGAATTGTGCTGTAATGATTCCATTTCGCTACGCAAAGTTTCAATATCATGTCGTAGCTGCTCATTCTCTGTTTTTAACAATTGAAGTTCATTGTTGAGATTTTCGAGGGCGATGTTAATCTGAACATCTGAAATATCTGAAGCCATTTTTCTAAATTTACTGAACGGTTATTTTTTTAGTGCATTTTTTAACGCAAGCGATTTTGAAAGTACCTCCGATGCAGCACCGCTTAATATTCCATTATTTTTACCCGTACTAAGTTTATAGTCTTTATAGTATGCTTTTTTATAGTCTTCTAAATTCTTGTATTTCTCTTGTGCATATACATTTTCAAACCCATCAGACGTCTTTTTTATACCAATTTTTTCGTTCTGTTTCCATTTGTCTTCAATGATTTTATCCCAATAACCCGATTCGTTAGACTTAATCTTGCCGTTCTCATCAAAGCATTCTTTTATGTGATGTATTCTATGATCTCCGAAAATTGATTTATCATAAAGATTCGATTCATCGGGAGGCCTTGTATAAATATTCGTCACATCGCCAAACCGATTATTTGCTATATCTGTACTTACATGACTTCCATTAACAACATAGCTCTGATGATTGCTCATGTTAATGTTTTTTCCGTCTGGCACATATTTATCAATGATATTTTTTATTGGAGGGGCATCAAATGCCCACGAATTTTTTCCATTGGAAGCGGCAGCGAATTGAGCGAGCCCGCCACCTAATGAATGACCAGTGTTCGTTACATCAGCTCCGGCAAATTGTTCACTAAATTTTTTCGCATCTTCAAACTGCTGAGGCAAGTCTGGTCTATCGGTGAATTGATTTCTGCCTATTTCCAGATCTGTATTCCAATCTCTCCAATCTGTTGTTTCAGTTCCTCTGTGAGAAATGAAAATAGCCCCATTCTCATCCTTAAAAGCAACACCGTAATACCCCGATGGTTTATTACAAACATCGAGAACTGTATATGAATGGCCGCTAAAACTAACTTTTTGTCCTTTTCCCCAATCCTGGTAACTCGCTTCAGCAAGTTCTAAGAATTCTTTTGGGTTTGTATTCATAATTTCTACAATTGGTGCCGACATAAGTTGTTAGAATATTTGCAGAACAAATCTGTTGACCACGCAATTCTTCATACAATAGTTGTTTTTTCAAAAAATTGCATTGTAAATATATAAAAGAAATTAATAAAATTAATACTTTGTTAATTATTTTTATTTTAGTTAATTCCTTTTTTATAATTTAGCGAAAAAATGGAACGATGCGTTTTAAAACCTACTATTTTACTGTACTATTTTTGTTGCTTCATGGCTTAACTAATGCCCAGATAATTATACCGGATAACAAGCCAAAACAAAATAATAACACAAATCCACAGCCAGCGAATACTGATAATAAGCTCGTTCTTAAGATATCTCCTAATTTGAAATGCAAAATTAAAGTGGATGGAGAGGATAAGGGTATCGTGGATGCCGGTGGAATAAAAAAGGTGTATTTGCAAAAAGGTGAATTTAAAATTGAAGCCATCAGCACTGAAAATGTACTGGATATTTTTGTAACAAAATATACAGTTGAAGAGAAAGATATTAACTCTGAGAGGTTATATGAAATTGATCTTGAAAAATTACGCGAAACCCGTCTTGATAATGAAAAATTACAGCTTAAAGCGAAAATAGATGAACTCATTAAAAATGGAAATACGTATACATCTCAGGGAAATTATGAAAAGGCAATAATTGAGTTCTCAAAAGTTATTTTATTAGATCCTCAAAATCCAATTTCGTATAATAATCGTGCGAACTCATACAATAGCTTAAAAATCTATGACCTAGCTATCAAAGATTATTCGATTGCGATAGAATTGAATCCCAATGACCCCATCTATTACAACAATAGAGCTGTTTCCTTTAACGATCAGGGAAAGTATGATCTTGCCATCGCTGATTTTTCAAAAGTAATTGAACTTCTTCCAACTTTCATTTATGCATATATTGGTCGTGGGGATGCTTATAATTCACAAGGGAAATATGATCTTGCGATTGCAGACTATTCTCAGATTATTTCTGTTAATCAAAATTCGGCTGAAGCGTTTGCATCGCGGGGCAATACATATTACGAACAAGGCAATTATGATCTTGCTATAAAAGATTGCACCAAAGCTATAGAAATTGACCCTCAATATTCGTGGGCCTTCAATATTCGAGGGATCGCGTTCTATAATAAAGCCATGTACGATACAGCAATAGCGGATTATACTAAGGCTATTATCATCAATCCAAATTATACTGACGCTTATGTGAATCGTGGTGACGCATATATGAGTCTAAATAATTATACTCTTGCTATTGCGGACTACTCTAAGCTGATTGAAATTGATCCAAAAAGCAGTAAAGCATTTTGTGGGCGTGGCGATGCATATTTTTACCAAAAATTATACGATTTGGCAATTGCCGACTATTCGAAGTCAATAGAAATTGATCCACAATATATAGAAGCCTACCTCGGTCGGGGCGCGTTTTATAAATTTCAGGGAAAATACGAGCTTGCCATTGCGGATTATTCTAAAGTCATTGAGATATCTCCAGAATATTTTGAAGGCTATCGCGAGCTAGGGGATATTTACTCTGATCTAGGAATGTATGAAATGGCTTTGAAAGATTACGATAAAGTAATTGAGCAGGAACCTGATTGCTATTATTGTACCGTGGAGCGGGGAAATATTTTCAAGCAGATGGGAAATCTAAGAATGGCTCTTGTTGATTTTACAAAGTCCATTGATTCAGGGAACACCTGGGCATATGTAGACAGGGGGATGATATACTACGCTCAAGGCAAGTTTCGGCTTGCAATTTCAGATTTTACAAAAATTAAAGATGAGGAGCGTGAAGCATTTCCTTGGTTATCTATAAATTATAGATTGAGAGGATATACATATTATAAGCTAGGGGATAAAGTTAATGCAGTATCTGATTTTATTAAATATAAAAATCTCACCGGTTATGATTGCAACAATGACATTGATTGGGACAAAATGACCGATACCTTGAAAACAAGTGAACAAAAAGAGAGTGCCCATAATAACATTTTGAAGGAAATTAAATCAAATATGGTGTTTGTTCAGGGTGGCACATTTATGATGGGATGCAGGGCAAAAAGTGATATGGATTGCCGAGAAGATGAAGAGTCAAGTCATCCTATTACCGTTGGAGATTTTTATATCAGTAAATTTGAATTAACACAGAAACAATGGGAAATAATAATGGGTAGGAACTACTCTCTCACGAACGGTTGCGAGGACTGTCCCGTTGAATCGGTGAATTGGTTTGATGTTCAGGAGTTCCTTGCTAAATTGAATTTAATAACAAGCCGAAAATTTAGATTGCCAATGGAATCTGAATGGGAATTTGCTGCACGAGGTGGAAATAATTCAAAAGGGTACAAATACCCTGGAAGCAATAATATTTGTGACATAGCCGATACAAACCAAAAAAATAAATTTAATTATAGAGTCGGTCAGTTTGCACCTAATGAACTGGGAATTTACGATATGTGTGGTAATGTTGATGAACTCTGTTCAGACGTATACTTTCCAGCAAAGTTAACGCCTATTAATCAATCGGGGATAAATGACAAATACAGGGAAAAAATACATGCTGTAAGGGGTGGGTGGGGTTCAAATCCTTTTAGTTGGGATCAGAAAAGGGATTATCGTATAACAAATCGGTATGGTGTTCCGGCTGGAAAAAATGTAGGGACAATAGGTCTTCGGCTTGTATTGACTCCGTAACTTAGGCTAATTGCATAAGGTCAGTAACCTTTTTAGAACGTGTGAGGAAAAGAGGTGAGGAGTTGTATAGCCGAAAGTTTACCTCTGTGCACTCACAGTATTATTATTAAAAAAAATAGTTCAAGCATGAAAATAAAAATCAAATTAATTAATCTCATTTTTATACTGCACCTTCTTATACCGCTTGCGGTGCAGGCACAGATAATTATACCGGAGAACAAACCGAAACAAAATAATAAGCCGACCAACTCGCAGCCAGAAAATCTAAATAAACTTACGCTGAAGATTCTGGCGAATAAAAATTGTATAATTACGATCGATACCGAAGATAAGGGTCTTGCACAGGCCAATGTTATAAAAAAGATTTATTTGCCGAAAGGGGAGTTTCTGCTAGAAGCCAAAAGTACAGAAGACAGCCGCGATATTTTTTATATGAAATATACCGTCGTACAGGAAGATATCAATTCCGAGAAGCTGCTCGGCATTGATATTGCCAAAGTAACAGAAGCCCGCCTCGAAAAAGAAAAAGCCGATATCGAAGCGAAAAAGGATGCAGAATATCTAGCACAACAGCAGAAATATTCACAACTCGATGCCGAAGAAGAACAGCGCAAAGCAAACGAAGAGCTAGAGAAGGATAAGGCCCGCCTTAATGTGATGCTGAAAGAGCTCTCTGATAATATGGTAGTGGTGGAAGGTGGGACATATACCATGGGCTGTACTTCCGATCAATGGCCCAATTGTTATGGAAGTGAAAAGCCAGCGCATGAGGTGAGCGTCGGGAGTTTTTATATCAGCAAATATGAAGTTACACGCACTCAATGGAAAGCTGTAATGGGAGTGGATGTAGATAATAACTCCGCCTGTGATAACTGTCCTGTAGAAAATGTTAGTTGGGATGATGCCCAGGAATTTATTGCCAAACTAAACGCGCTTACCGGACAAACTTATCGCCTTCCAACCGAAGCTGAATGGGAGTTTGCAGCTCGTGGAGGAAACCTCAGTAAAAAGTATAAATACCCGGGAAGTAATAAACTCAATGATGTTGCATGGTTGGCGGAGAATAGTAATTATATAATTCACCCTGTAGGGATGAAAAAACCTAATGAGTTAGGTCTTTACGATATGGGCGGCAACGTGTGGGAATGGTGCAGCGATTGGTTTGGCGATTTTACGACGGATAAACAGGCAGATCCACCCGGTGCTGATATTGGCTCAGGGCGGGTTGTTAAAGGTGGCAGTTACCTGATCGGGGCACTGCGAGGGCGCTGTGCATCGAGGGGTACCTCAGATCAAACTACAGCAGAGGCTGGGACTGGTTTCAGACTCGCCAAGGGAAAATAGTGTGTTAATATTAAGTAATACTATATTTATATTTATTAGTTTTGTTTACATTTAACACTAAATTTATATAAAATGAAAAAGTTATCCATTCTATTATTTGCATTAGTAATTTTAACTTCATGCAAGTTTTATAAATTAACCGTGAGCGACCGCAAGATTTTTGAAGGCAGCAAAATGGATATTAAAAGTCTGCAACTCTACAGTCCCGATTACGATTGCATTTTCATTGCAGGGGTTGAGGATTCCAGAAATGCTGTTAATGAAAAATCTCCAATGCCCTCAATGCCTTTTCCCGGAAAGGTCGCCGGTGAAAGTGTCAATACCAAAACATGTGCAATAGAGCGAATTAGTGATGTTTACCATGAGCGAATAATTTTGCGTAAGCATACAAAATTAACCTGTACATCAGCAGACTCTACCGGCCTTTTTGTATCGCTTGATAAGGCGTATTCTCCTGTGCTTTTTAAGGTGACCAAAGATGGCTATTTCCATATTGAAAAGAATAGTTTCATAAAAATGACCGGGAAGGAATATTATGTATTGAACGAGGTGTTTTTAAATGTTAAAGGGAAATTTGTTGACAAGCATCACTCTATTATTATTAAGTTGAAAGGAAATGCTCCTGAATGTAAATAAATATTAATGTCAATACTTATAAACCTCTGTCTTATGAAAAAATTATTTTTTCTGGTGGCTGTTTCAGTTCTATTAATTTCCTGTAACAAAAATATTTTCAAGTTTGCGCCAAACGATAAAAGAATATTTGATCAATGTAAACTTGATTTAAAAAATCTGCAGTTGTTCAGTCCGCAGTACAAATGTTTCCTGATAGGCGGCACCTATAATGTGGCGGAAAGTGTAAATCCATTGAACTGTCGCATCGAAGCGCTTGGCAAGATCAAAACAGATATCCTTTATTTGCGACCTTATACTAAGTTGACCTGTGTAAAAGAAGAGAATGGCGAACTGTATATTTCAATTGACGAGTCGTTTCCACTGCTCGTGTTTCACGAAGGGTTGGATGGCTATTATCTAAAAACAGACAATAGCGGATTCATTACAATCGATGGCAAAGATTATTATTGCCCACAAGCTTTTTATTTGATGGTTAAGGGAAAATATATGGATAAATCAAAGTCCTCTATAAGGCGAATCAAAGGAAATAAACCGAAATGCCAATAGTCCGGCAATAAGTGCTTTAATTCAAATGATATGAGTAAATCAATTATTGCATTCGCGATATTTTGCTTCAGTCTTGTAAACACTTTTTCGCAACCGCGAAACATCGAGCAAACTTACGGGCCGTTCAGGTTTTCAGTTCCTGAGAACTGGAGTACGAATGCTAATTCGCCCGTGACACATAGTCGCTTATATGAAAATCCGGCAGGTGACTGTTTTTTTGGGATAATAACTTTGCAGGATACAACGAGGCTTTTTGAAAAGCTATCATCAGAGATTCCGGGTATGACCGGCGCAACGGGGCTGCTTGAAGAAAGCGAGGAAGCGGCATCAATAAATCAATATACGCTGCTCACGTATAATAGTGCATCAAAAAAAATGATCGTACAGTTATATCAGATCAATAAAATGACCTACTGTTGCTTTTTATCTTTTACCAATACGCTTTCAGACCGTGATCTTAAAATAGTAAAAAATATAATAACGACGGTATCGACAGCGGAAGGGCCGGCCCCCGTTGCTGTAAAACAGAAAACTTTTTTTCAGAAATATTGGTGGTTGCTTTTGATAATTCTGTTAGTTTTGAGGGCCGCCTGAGAGAATTGCGGAATAATATTTTTCTTAATGAAAAGCAGGAATATCTTAATAAAATGTCTTGCGACTATAGCTTGTCTATTGTTCAACAGTGTGCTATATGCGCAGATAATAATTCCTGAGAATAAGCCGAAGCAAAATAATAACACGAGTCCGCAGCAAGCCACATCGAATAAATTTATACTTAAAATTTCATCTAATCTTAGATGCAGAATTAAAATTGACGGAGAAGATAAGGGTATAGTCGAGAATGGTGGGATAAAGAAAGTGTATCTGATAAAGGGCGTTTATAAAATTGAAGCCATCAGTACAGAAAATAATTCTGATTTTTTTAGTTCTAAATATACTGTTATTGAACAAGACCTGAATACTGAAGACTTGTATGAGATAGACCTATTGAAAATCCGAAATAATAGGATTGCAAATGAGAAGGCAGCAGAAAATGAAAAAGCTGCTGTGAAAGCGAAAGCCAAATATGATTCGATTGCCCGGGCAAACGCTGAAATTGCAGCCAGAGTTAAAGCTCTAGCACAGGCAAAATCAGATTCTATAGAAAGGATTAAACGTGAAGACATTGCTAAAGCGTTGGCAATTGCGGAGTTTAAGGCGGATTCGACAGCGAAAGCCAAGGCAGATTCAATTGCAAAAGCCATTGAATCTGCATGGAATGCAATGCCACAGGAAATAATTGATCAATATGATCTTACTTTTGTTAAAGTAAATGGGGGCTATTTTTTAATGGGCAGTCCATATTCTGAAGTTGAAAGGAATAGCTATGAAACGCAGCACCGAATCGAGCTTAGTAATTATTATTTGGGAAAATATGAAGTGACAGTCGCGCAGTTTAAGGAATTTGTTGATGCGACAGGAATAAAAACTGATGCCGAAAAGGATGGTTGGAGTTGGGTGATGAAGGGCAAGAAATGGAAAAAGCAAAAAAAAGTTACCTGGCAATATGATAATAAAGGCCGCAGATATAAGGGCGACCTTACCGAAAATGATCAGGCTGTTGTTCATGTAAGTTGGCATGACGCCAGTGCCTATTGCAACTGGCTTAGTGAAAGAACAGGAAATGATTATCGCTTGCCTAATGAAGCGCAGTGGGAGTACGCTGCAAAAGGCGGATTAAAAAGTAAAAACTACATTTTTTCTGGTAGCAATAACATAGATGCAGTAGCTTGGTACCTGGGAAATGGGGAAAATAGAATCCATGCCGTTGGACTGAAGCAGCCCAATGAACTTGGAATTTATGATATGAGCGGGAATGTGTCAGAGTGGTGTAGTGATTGGTATGAGAATGCATACTATGAAAAAGGTCCTACACAAAATCCTGAAGGACCTACAGATGGGACTGAACGTATTTACCGTGGTGGTTTTTGGGGGGCTAATTCTGGGGATTGCCGAGCATCTTTTCGGAATTACAGCAATCCTGGGAATAGAGGTGGTAGCGTTGGCATCAGATTGGTCTTAATACCATAACTCACAGGTTGGAAATTTTGTAAAAAAACGCTTTAGAACTTGGATTATATTGGGGGCGCATCAATGTTATACATGTTCTTTAAGATTTTTTTTCCAGAGCCGGGATTAACATTGAATGTAATTCCGAACAATAAATTACCAGAGTATGTTTTATTTATTTCTTGAAGTTTTGAGATATCTGAGAGGCCGATATTATTTCTTGCTTCGATAGAAAAACCTCGTAATAATTGAACACCCAATCCGACAGTTAGTCCAGCATCTATTGTTTTGAATACTTTATTGGAATTTTGAGTTCCTGAAATATTAGGGTCTTTATACTCCTTGCTATGATTCAATAAAAGCCCCATGTAGGGTCCGAATGTGACAAATATATTATGCCCAAATCTAATTAATGCGGGGATAACTAAATAATCTAATTTGTTTATTTCTCTTACTCCCCGCCCCACGGAGTCCATAATTTGATACCCGAACCCTTTGCGTTCATAGCAAATGTTTGTTGAAATTGAAAAAAAATGCCCCATAAAAATGGTATAAGAAAGTCCGGCTGAAAACCCTACCCTGACATTATATTTTGCAAAATCTGAACTGATATGTGTTATTGTTGGCCCTACTAATACTCCTATTCGTTGCTGGCCAAAACTTAATTCTCCGATAAAAAGGAGTGAGATGAACATTAAAAATTTGATTATTTTCATCACATATATTTTTCTCATTAATAATCAGAATCAAAATCATTACGATGTTTAGCTAAGGTCAATACGCTATTTGAGATAATTAGTAATGCACAGATTACAATTTTGCAATCTCGCTGCGTCCAACTTTGGCATATTAATTTATTCCTGTTTCAAAATGATATCCCCATCTTTTTGTTCAGTGGTCCAGATACCGTCAATGTAGCCATACCCGCCGCCGGGTGTTGTTATATAAAAAGCATAAAAAAGCACACTGCCATCCCAGCTTATGCTATTTCCTCGTACGTCTTTTCCATAATACTCAAGCACCGGAGTTGTCTTGCCCGGGTCCAATGGATATTTCCAGAAAAAGGCAAGATGCTTTAATTGTTTATTTTCATCCAAAAATAGCACTGACATGCGTGTAATCGTAAACTGATATTCCGATTTGTTAGCGATCTTTAATTTGCCATTCTTCATAAATGGAGCAAATGAAGAATGCAACTGCGTGGAATCAGCGCGAAGTTTTGAGATGATTGTTTCCTGTCCTTTCATTACTTTATCGCGCTTCATAAACATGATAAAAAATGACAATCCAACGGCAAAAAATATGACAGATCCTAATAAAAACATCACAGGCAGCCCCTTGCTCTTTAGGGGTTTATTCTGCGGTTTTTTATCATCTTTTTTGCTTTCAACCTTATTTGAGATATTAATATTTATATTTGAAGGTGAAGTCCCTATCAACGGCTTGTCGGTTGGTAAAAACTGCGTTTGGTCAACCTCCGCATCAGGGCAGAGTACCCTAAAAGCGTCTTCAAGTTTCTGGATGTTCTGATTGTAGATCTTTTTAAGATTGGGTGTTGGCGCATTTGTAAGCCTTAACATAAAATCGGAATACATTTCGCGATATTTTTCCAAAATATCATCGTTGCTAGCTTCATTCGATAAGTCGAATAATTCGAGCGCTTCTTCTCTGGTCATACTAAACAATTTATTGTAATATTGTTGACTAACGCTTTTTGCGTGTAAAGGTAATTGCTTTCAGCTCCATGCATCCCGAAGGTCTGATTCAATTGTTGCCCCGTTTGCGGGTCAAATGCTTTCACATTAACAGTCCCGTTAATAGTATTTTCTATAGTAACTTCAATAGGATAATTCCGCTCTGTACCGCGGTTAAGTAAGATGACCATATTGCCAAGGCTTATAGGGGCGGTCGTTTTGTCAATGTATTGAACAAAGTCAAGCAGCATTTTTTCCTGCAGGGGATGCGTTGTATAATACGTTTTGCATACCGTTACCGGTAAGGGTGTATTTTTGCTGATTAGTGTATCTATTTTTACTCTTCCAGTCGCAGAGTCGATGCTTCGGATGCCTGTATTATATCCGCAAACACCCTTAAGTTCCGGGGGAATATTATATTTTGCAGCATCGCCGTCGAGCTGACAAACATGCATGGCCGCGCCTGCGGCAACCGCTTTCATTGGATTATGAAACAGTACTTTTTGGGTGTCCTTATGGAAGATCTGATGTATCCTATTTTTTATCAACGGCACCATGGATGAGCCTCCGACCATAATTACCGAATCAATATCTTCTGTCCCAATGCTTGCACTTTTTATGCAGCGGAGCAATACTTCCACTGTATTTTCAACATGTGGTGCAATCGCTTTTTCAAATTCGTCAGCGGTCACATAAGCCTCAAAAGGCTTGTTCCCGAGCAGGCACATTTTTTTTACAAAACGTGTCCCAGGCATTCCCAGCTCTATTTTTATTTGTTCGGAAACCTTGCGCAGGTTAAGTAAAAATTTTGCATCGGGTTCTGTTTCTTTACCATAATGATGCCAGTATTGTTTCAAGATAATCTCGCCGATACGCTCGTCAAATTCTTTACCGCCGAGCTCAGTCAGGCCGTCCTTGGCCAGTACAAAAACACCTTTTTCATTCATGCTTAGTAACGTAACGTCAAAAGTTCCGCCCCCAAGGTCATACACCAGAATCAGTTTATCCATCGTGTTTTCGGTGATACCGTAATGCAGGGCGGCCGCTACAGGTTCTTCAACGAGACCTAGTACGGGAATTCCTGCCATAAACGCCGCGTTGAGCACTGATTTGCGTTGCGGATCCGAAAAATGAGCAGGTATAGTAATTACGGCACCATCAAGCATTTCTGATGCATATCCTTCAGCATCCGCCTTTAGCTTTTTCAACACAAGCGCGCCGATAGTGTCAGGGTACCACGGTGTTCCTTTGCTGTCGTAAAATAGCGGTTTTTGTTCACCGAAATTTCTTTTAAAAAATCGGATCGCAGGATGGTCGGGATTTTGCTCAAGATAGGATTCGGCAAAAAGCCCTACCAGTGCCGTTTCATTGTTGAAATTTACGATTGATGGCGTAAACAAATTCTGCCTGTAGGTGATATCCGGTATATAAATTACACTGCCGCCACTACCCATTCGGGTGATCAACGAAAATGTTGTTCCTAAATCAATTCCTACTTTCATAATTTTTGTTGAACAATTAACAGGGATTATTTACACTGGTGTAATCGCATCGGCAATTGTTTTGATTTGCTGCCTAAGCTCTTTTTCATATTGCACAATATGGTGCTGCAATTGGTTATTACTTATCTGTGCAGCCGCGAGTTTTTTTTCTTTAACGTCAATACCCTGTATCTGTTTATTGAGTAGCTGTTTTTTGTCGCCCTGATCGGAAAGGCGTTTTGAGAGCACCCCCTTCACATGCCTTTCGATATGGGCAATATACGCCTGCATTTGTTCTCGCTGATGTTCGGTTATCACTGAAGGCCATTCGCGCTGGACATCCGAAAACATCCGCTTGGTTTCGTTCAGAAGTGATTCTTTGGCTTTGTCTAATTCTTTTACTGCCATTTCATCCTTTTCTTTTTTTACCGTTTTGAAAACAAAGTATCCACCTATAACCAGTAAAATGATGGTCAGTGGTATCATTATTTCGAGCATCCCACGGATAAATGACAGTCCAAAAGTAGAGAACATCATAAAAAATATCATTTGATACCTTCTAATTGCCATGAAATATTCGTATCCCCCCATACGCCTTAATTCGCTTTTATACGGGCGATCAATGCGGACCGTGCTATCAAGTATTTTCCGGTAAGAATCATCAGTAAGATGCTTGAAATAATATGGTACAACTGCAATATTTGATTTGCCTAAGTCTTCCTCCATTTTTAAGCTGAACGAATCATACATGTCGCTCATTGAAGATATATCCTTGGCACAGTGATCGTTCAGATGCTGATATAAATTATTCAGGAAATTATTTTCAAATAATGGAGGGATGACGAACTCATGTCGTTTAGCTTTTTTTTCCGAATCCAGTGCCGCAAGCTCGTCTAATGAAGTTTCTGTCGCATACCACAACCGCCCTGTTTTAGTGCGAAAATTTTCATCAAGATGCCTTTTAACTCCTTTTTCAAAATCATTAAATACAAGTTGGGTTTGGTTTTTGACATTCTGAATTATATCGCTCTGAATGTTACGGTCCTCATTTTGCTTTTGGGATATCCCTATTTGCTGTTGAAGAGACATTTTTTTTGTCTGGATCTCGGCAATATCCTGTTCGATATACATTCCCAGGTAGGAACTGATATTATTCAAAGAGCATATTGCAGACAAATCTGTCAGATTAGTTTGCAGTGCATCATTATCCAAAAAATGAGCAAATACTGATCGGTTTTCATCTGTGACGTCTCCAATATCTTTGATAAATACGAAGATCCCCAGGTTTTTTAACCCCAGACTTACTTTTTTCTCTACTGTGATCCCGTTGCTGGTAATTAGAAATAAAAAAGGAGCATTATCTATGAACCTGCTTAATTCAAGCATAAATGATTCAGCATTGGAAATAGGTTCATTTACATAAACGATCGTGCAGGAGGGGGTAATCCTTTCAGTTTTTTGGGGTGGCGGTTCTCCTATTAAATATATTGGGATGCTTGCCCGAAATCCTGATTCATTTATTATGATATTTGTTCTTTGTGTATTGAACGTGAGGCCATCTATGATGTGCTGATTTATTTTACCAAAAATAGCGTTTGACAGAGATTCTGCTTCAGAAATCTCAAGGCGTTTTAGTAAAATTATCTCTTGAATTAATATTTCTTTTTCAATAAACTCTGTCAAAGCATTCAGCGCTTTAATTAGCGGCTCAGGGTATACAAACAGTTCCGCAGATTGCAAATTTTTTTGCATTTCCCGGAGAAACTGGTTTGTTTTGTCGTGTTTAGTCGAAACCATAACTCACTGCTTGTGCCGCAAACATACATAAAATAAATTATTTTTTTCAACTTGTTAACAATAGAAGCATTCTTACTAAAGTTAGAATGAAATGCTGAAGCCAATCGAAACTTATTGTTGTTAGTATTTGTGTAATGCATGCTCAGGTGAATACATGCTCCCCATCAAGTAATGTCATTGAAAATGCGATTAAATGCACGAATAGATTTCAATATGATAAAAAATAGTAACTTGCCATGCCCTCAAACGCGAAATCACGAAATATCCTTTATTATCTAAGGCGAGCGAAAGAATTGACCGGAACTTGGGTATGCAAAATTGTTGATTTTCCGGAAAGTGGGCAGCGCATAAAAACCTTGTCAATAATGGGCTGCAAAAGGTGCATTTCTTTATTCTTACCCTTATTCTTACCCCAAAAAAACAAAAGCCCCATAAACAGGGGCTTTCAGAAGGATAATCGTACCCGGAGCGGGACTTCATATATTTTAATCAGGATTAATTATTGTTTATTAATAATGCTGTTTATCAACACATTATAAAATATAGATTTATTTAGTTTTGTTATGTTTGTTCTTATTTTTGCATAAATTTGGGTACCCAATTTGGGTACCCACTTTTTATTATCTTTGACCTCTCAAAACTCAACACAAATGGCAAATATTAACTTCTATCTTAAATCCGGAAAACAAAATAAATTAGGTGAAAAGTCGATTGTAATGCGAATTACTTTCGATATGCAGCGTACGATAATTTTTACAAAATGTATGATTCATCCTAAATTCTGGAATGCCAATAAGCAATTAGTAAGGCCTCCAACCCAGCGTGAACCAGAAAACAATCACGTATTCATCAATGAAATGATTCGGACATACCGGAACAAAGTCGAAAAAGCCATTCAGGAAGCATTGGAAAATAACCTGACATTGAGTGAAGCATACTTCAAGAATTGTTTAGTGAACAAACATACCCGTAAAATAAGGAAGGGCTTTTTTGAATGGATGGATGATTATATTGAATCCGGCAGGCCTCAGAAGGCACCCAGAACAATTACAGGTTATATAACCGTTAAGAATTTCCTGAAAGCATTTGAGGAAGATACACACTACAATATCGACCTCAACGCAATTGACATGAACTTTTATGACAGCCTTAAGAAATATGCTTTTCTCAAACGTCGCATACAGGACAATTACCTTGCAAAGATTATTAATGTGCTGAAGTCTTTCCTAACATGGGCGAAAGACAGGGATGCGAAAGTCAGCGACCATTATTTCAAGTTCTCCGCACCGGAACGGGAGAAAGATATCATTTTTCTGACCATTGAAGAATTAATGACGCTATATCGTTTTAAGTTTCCCAATAAAAAACATGAGAAGGCTCGCGACCTTTATTGCTTTGGCTGTTTTACTGGTTTGAGGGTTTCTGATATACAAGAGCTCCGCCGGGAGCATATCAAAGAAGGCAGTATCCATAAAACAATCCGTAAAACTAAAGTGAGCGAGATCATTCCACTGAACCAGTTTTCTGAGGAAATTCTGAAAAAATACGATGATGGAGGTGACCGGCCACTCCCGGTAATTTCCAGCCAGAAGCTGAACGATTATATCAAAGAGTGCTGCAAAAAAGCAGAGATAAACGACCCCATCTCAATTACCCGTTTCTTTGGTGGAAAAACGGAAGTGCTTACTTTTCCCAAGTATGAGCTTATAACAACACACACAGCCCGAAAGACCTTTCTTACCAATAGTATATTACTTGGGATGAATTACATGGCAGCACGAGGTATTTCCGGCCATAAGCGGGATAAAAATTTCAACCGTTATGTGAAAATTGCCGAAGATTTCAAGCAAAAGGAAATGGATAGAACATGGGGGCAGTTGGAGAATCGAAAATAATTAAATGTATCTTTATCATCCGGAACACGGATATTAAAAGTTGTCTATGCAGAAGTTAAAAGTATTTATAAGCAGCGTGCAGAAGGAATTTGCCAAAGAACGCAAGCAACTTTTTGAGCATTTTAAAACGGATGCCCTCTTAAATAGTTTTTTTGAACCTGTAATATTTGAAAAGCTTCCGGCAAGCAGTCAAGCTCCGAATAAAGTTTATATTGATGAAGTCAAACAATCGCAGGTATATCTGATTCTCTTAGGACAAGATTACGGCTTCGAGGACAAAAATGGCATTTCCCCTACTGAGCAGGAATATACACAGGCAAGAGCACTTCATCTGGACTGCCTAGCGTTTATTAAAGGAGATACAGGAATCTTCCGCCATCCCAAAGAGAGTGAGCTTATAAGTAAAATTCAAGACACACTTTCGTATAAGCGATTCTGGAAAATCGAAGAATTGATTCAGGAGGTGAATTATGCCTGTGTCACTTTGTTAAAAGATAAAGGTCTTGTTCAATTGACGTCTTTCGATGAATCAGTGCATCCCACGGCCAAAATCATAAATTTGAATGTGGCAAAGGTTGACAATTTCATCGGCATCGCCAGAGCGAAAAGGGGATTTCCATTAAGGCAGGGAACTGCTATTGAGAAAGTGTTGTCGCATCTTCATCTGCTCCAAGGGAAGAAAGTCTGCAACAGTGCCTTGCTTGCATTTGGAAAAGAGCCACAACAGTTTTTCCCCACGGCGGTTACGAAATGTGCACACTATCATGGTCTGATTGTAGAAAAACCCATTCCCGACCACAAGGTATTTCAGGGAGACGTATTTGAGCAGGTTGATCAGGCGGTTGACTTTATTTTGTCCAAAATAAGCGTCTCTGTTGGAATAAGGGATATAAGCACTCAGGCACCCATACAATATGAAATACCGAAGGCTGTTATTGCCGAGGCAATAGTCAATGCTGTGGCTCATCGTGATTATACGAGCAATGGCAGTGTTCAGGTGATGCTGTTTGCCAATCGCCTTGAAATATCTAACCCCGGTCGTCTGGCACCTGAATTAAGCATCTCCCAATTAAAGGCAGATCATTCCTCCTATCCAACGAATCCGCGCTTAGCCGAGCCGATGTATCAGGCAGGCTATATTGAACGTTTCGGAACTGGAACCGGAGAGATTTACAGATTAACAAAAGAAGCTG
The DNA here is from genome assembly GCA_037133915.1 of Bacteroidota bacterium. NCBI lineage: Bacteria > Pseudomonadati > Bacteroidota > Bacteroidota bacterium. Next base: position 73,617 of record JBAXND010000014.1, on the reverse strand, counting down.
GATTAAAGGAGCCTGTATTTGATTTATCAGAAGGTTTTAAAGTTATTATCTGGAGACCTGCCGAACAAGCCACCGACCATGTTACCGACTATGTTACCGACCATGTTACCGACCATGTTGATGAGTTGGTTATAAGGCTTATTATGGTACTATCAAAGAATAAAAGCCGCACGGAATTAATGGAGTTACTTGACTTACGACACTCAGGAAATTTTCGCGATAATTATCTCTACCCTGCAATAGAAGCCGGTTATGTTGAAATGACCTTACCCGAAACGCCTAAAAGCATAAAACAGAAATACCGGCTTACACAAAAGGGTATAGAACTGAAAAAGGGATTAGACAATAAAAAATGACACGTAGCAAACCTTACGAATAAAATGCAACCGCCTTACCCTTATCCTCGGCAGATGTTTATTTATCCTTTATGCGGAGGGGTAAACCAAGAAATGATAAAATGCTTCAAAAGAAACGTCCAACTCATGGTAATCAAATCAAAATTACCATATTGATTATAAAAATAAGTCCAATAATTCGTTTCAATTATACTTCCAATACGGTTGAAACAGAAAGAAAATTCCGTTATGAATACTATAAATAATTTTCTTTAGACTATATCCTTCTCCCAGTAAAACAGCATCATTAACGAAGGTAAAACAACCGTCAGCAGAGGAATAGCGACAAGAAACCCTCCGATAACAGCCGTTGCAAGTGGTTGATGTAACTGCGAACCTGTTCCTATGCCCAGTGCCAGCGGCATTAAGGCAATAATAGCTCCGAAGGCTGTCATCAGGTTCGGGCGTAAACGCAAAGAAACAGCCGTATTAATGGCTGTTCTGATGTCCATATCCAGCCGACATTGCGTGAATTGCCTAAACGTGAAAATAGCATTTTCGCCAACTATTCCCACAATCATAATCAGGCCGGTATAGCTGCCCACATTAAGCGGCGTGCCTGTCAGGAAAAGTGCCAGTACACTTCCCCCGGCGCCAATTACAGAAATAAATAAAATGAGCAGCGATGCTTTTAAATCTTTGAAAAGAATCAGTATCAGCAAAAAGACCAATGAACTTGCAAGAAAAAGAATCATAAGCAGCTCCTTGAATGATTGCTGCTGTTCGGCATAAGCGCCCCCATAATCAATATGGTAACCCTTAGGCGTATTAACCTTATGCTTGACATTAGTTTGAATATCTTTCATTACGCCGCCCAGATCACGGTTCTCAAGACGTCCGGTAACGGCCACCATTGTCTGAAGATTTTCGCGTTCTATCTCTACGTCACCTTCGTCAATATGAATATCGGCCACTGACGACATTGGCAAAAGTTTTCCAGTTGGAAGAAATATATTTTGTCCGGATAGCTTACTAATGGGCAATTTAAATGTTCCGGGATACAGAAGCCGGATTGCAGTTAGCTGTTCTTTTTCCGGAATGCTGCCACATTCCAAACCTTCGAGCTGTAATTTTACCTGACTCTGAAAATCGGCCGGCGAGATCTGGTACAGTGCCAGTTTTGACTGATCGGGCTGCACATTTATAGCCGGGCCAACAACGGTTATGCCATCGAATACATCGGCTGTGCCGGGCGTTGCTTCAACAACAGCCGAGACTTGACCGGCAATTTCCTTTAATTTTTCATGATCATCACCGAAAATTTTAATCTCGACAGGCTGTACCGAAGCCATCAGGTCGCCCAGCATATCGCCTATCACTTGCCCAAAATCCACACGCAATGCCGGCTGCGTGGCTTCAATGCGCTGACGAAGTTCGCTTGTGACTTCTTCTGTAGTGCGGCTTCTCTGAGTTTTTAATTGTATCAGATAATCGCCTGTGTTGGGTTCCGTAATAAAAAACCCCATCTGTGTTCCGGTTCGTCGCGAGTAGCTTTCCACTTCCGGTATTTTGGCAATAATCTTCTCAACTTCCTTCAGCATACGGTCGGTTTCTTCCAGCGATGTTCCCGGTGGTGAAACATAATCCAGCACAATGGAACCTTCATCCATTTCGGGAAGAAAACCTTTTTCAAGTTTCGTAAATAACAAGGCAGATGAAGCCAGTAGAAGCACAATAAAAATGATACTCCAAACTGGATTACGTGAAAAATAGGATATCCATTTTTTCGGACGTATCACTGCAGGTATTGACTCTGTTATTCTTGTCTTATCACGATGCAGGAAAACATAAAAATATCTAAGGCCAATCCATGTAACAAAGAACGAACAAACCAGTGTGATGATCATGGTCGTAGTAAGCACCTTGAAATAAGCGCCGGCCACACCACTCATCAAAAAGAATGGAATAAATATTACAATCGTGCTGATGGACGATCCAAGCATGGACGGGAATAATTGTTTGATAGACGTTGACACCAGCCAACTGCTTTTTTCCGCAGGATGCAGTTCATGCGTTCGATGAAATTGTTCAACAAGCACAATAGCATCATCAATTATCAGACCGATGGATGCGGCAATAGCGCCCAGAGTCATGATGTTAATCGTGTAGCCACAGGCGTAAAGGACAATCAGCGTCAATCCAAGTGTTACCGGGATAGTAAACAAAATGGTTAGTCCCGCCTTAACGGAACGCAGGTAAAGGAAAACGACAAATAATGCAAGTAAAAGTCCGATCCATAAGCTATCGGTAACGCTCCGCATCGCGCCTTTCACAAAATCAGCCTGCACATAATAGGGTTGTATAACGACACCCTTTGGCAGGATGGTTTTCAGCTCGGTAACTTTCTTTTCCAGATCTTCTGATACTGTGAGCAGGTTGGCGTTGGGCTGTTTCACAATTCCAATCAGCAGAGATTCCTTGCCGTCTGCATTGATCTTAACATATTCCGGCCGTACTCCCACACCAACACTCGCTATATCTTTTACTTTAATCACACGCTTGCCATCGCTGCGCAGTACACAATTTTCAATATCCTCTTTATTATCAAAAACGGCATCGGTAAGGGCAAGATACATGCGGTGATAATCGCTCACAAAACCATTTGAGGAGATAAAATTCGCCCGCCCAATAGCTTCCTGCACCATCTGCGGAGTGATGGAAAAAGAGCTCATTTTATTCTGGTCGAGTGTAACATAATACTCTTTGTTCTTCCCGCCGAGAATGCGTACTGCCGATACACCATTCACCTGAGAAATATATGGCTTGATGATATTGTTTGCTATTAGATTCAGTGCAATGGAATCCTTTGAATTGCTTTCCAACTTAAATCCCATGATGAGCAGAATAGAAGGATTCATCTGCTCAACAGTAAGCTGTGTGCCGTCGGGCAAATCATTTTTGATCTCGGCAATTCGTGACTCCATCAATTGCTGGCAAAGATTGATATCGGAATTCCAGTTGAAGAAGGCAGATATTTCGCAGCTTCCGCGGCTGGTAATACTTCGAACGGTTTTCAGGTTCGGTACTTGCTTTATGGCATTCTCAAGGGGCTTTGTAACGGTAATCATCATTTTGTCGGCAGGCTGTAATCCGCAGTCAGCAATAATCTTAATCTTTGGAAACGTAATTTCAGGGAAAAGAGACGTTTGAATTTGCTGATAAACGAAGATGCCACCCGCTATAATAAGCAGCATAATGACCATTACCGGGACCTTATAATCCGAAAACCCTTTCCCGTCTTTCATTTTATGATGTGTATTTTTGCAGTATCCGACAATCCATAGCTTCCGGTTACAACGATACGATCCTCCGGTGTGAAAAGCGGAGCTATAATTTCGACACTTTTGTCTGTTTCTATTCCTTTCGACACAGGAACCTTAACTGCGAGGCTATCGGAGATAAGTTTCATGACCCACCAGTTGGTCTGGGCTTCATCACATAATACAGCTTCTTTCGGCACTGTGACTGCATTGGGTTTTAGATTCTTGGTGAAATGAACAACGGCAACAAGGTTTTCCGGCAAGCTTAACGTACCTTCAGGATTTAGGATAAATTTTTCTGTCTGCGCAAGCGGTTCAATTGTTGAAAGCTTTGCCCCAACGGTGGCTGTGATCACTTTACCATCGGGCAATGTGATTCTGCAATGTTTCCCTGAAGTAACGTATGCATGCTGATCATAAGGAACCTCAAGGATAAAGACGAGGCTGCTCAGCGAAGATATTGTTGACAACTCCTGCCCTTCCTGCACATAATCGCCTTGCTGAATATTTGAAGCGGTAATCTGTCCGTAAGCGGGTGCACTGACTTTAATAATACCGGCAAAATTGCCGATACTGTCGCGCTGTTTTCCTTCAAGTGCCAGGCCTTCTTTGGTCTGAACATAGAACATGATATCGCCTTTTTTCAAGGTGCTGCCGAGGTTCACCAACACCTGTTTAATATACCCGCTGATGGGTGACCTGACACTGCTTTTGTCAAGAAAGGAAGATGTAGCATTGAAGTCAACGGTCTCTTCAAGGGTTTCCTTATTGACATTGGCGACTGTTACAGGCGTGATGGACTCTGTCGCACTATCCGCGGCATTGTCAACAGGTGAATTGCATGAGGCAATCATACCAAAGAGAGCGAGAACCAAAATATACGGGCGAAACTTATTCATCATACATTTCTCTTTTACAAATAAAAAAATCAATTGCCCAGCCAATAGCTCAGCTCATTCAACAACAGCAAGCGTTGAGTCAGTAAAGAAGACTTGTTGCGTCTGACTTCCACAAAATTCCGAAGGACGGTTATGAAATCAATCACAGAGATGCTCCCTGTATTTATCAGGAGACGGTCGGCATCTAACAGTTCTTTGTAAGGCGCGACCTGCAGTTCCGTCATTGCAATTAGCGAATCATACTGGCTGATCTGCGCTCGTAACTGGGACACCTGCATTGTGTATTGCTTGCTGAAGAATTCTTTGTAGGTCTTACGGCTGTCTTCTATCAGGCTCAACTTTGACAATTCAAGATTTTTCTGTTTTCCTGAATTCAGCGGCATCGAGAAATTCAATCCAGCGCTAAATCCAAAATTCTTATGAATAAGCATCGGATCGGTATTATTCAGCCCGGCGTCGGCATACCAACTAAGCTTGGGGATGTATTTCAGCCGCGTCATCTCCATTTCATTCTGTGTTTTCAGGCTGTCAATCCGAAACTGTTCAAAAAAAGGTAATTGCTGAGGATTTTCCTTAACCGGATTTATCGCCGGCTCTGTCAACGAATATACGGTTGTATCCGTAATCCCGCAAATACGATTCATTTCAAAAAGACCCTGAATGTATGCCAGCTTTAGCTGCTTGATATTTATCTGCTGCGTTTGTATCTCTATCTGCATTGCAAGATACTCGGCCTTGTTATACAAGCCTTGCCCTGCAAGTTGTTTCACAACATTTTCCTGCTCCTGAAGCATTGCAAGCACTTCATAATTGTATGCTACTTCTTTACCTGATGCCCAAACGGTGATGAATTGATTGGCTATTTGACGTTTCAGTTCCCGGCGTGTGAGTTGTGAGCTGTTTTGTACTGAACGACCCAGTAAATGTATGTTCTCGTATTGATTCTGATTTGTCCTTTTTACAAGAAGTTCCTGCGAAAATCCAACAACTGCAGAAAATGTATTTCCGTTCGTAATTGCTTCATCATAGCCATAACCATTAATCACCGGTGCCGCGAGCATAATTCCGTTGGCACTGATTTGCGGCTTGCGGGATATTCTAACCAGCAGGCTATCGTAGTGAAGTGCGCTTTGTTGATTGCTAAAATCCTTTAATGACGGGCTATTGCTTATGCCGGTCTGCAAATAATATTCAAGAGTTTGCATGGGTGCCTGTCCTGCTGCAATGCAGGAAAGCCCGGTTACATAAAACAATATGAGCAAAAGTTTTTTCATCATACAGGATGTAAAGATAATTAATTTAAAAAACCGCCTTTCACCCAATTGCAATGAAAGGCGGGTCGATTACCTGCTGTCTATATCTTCTTGACTGGTTCCCTGTTGCTATTCTTCCTTTTTATAATTGAAAATGTACGTAAACCCTGGGCGGTATAACAAGGCGTTATTATTATCATAGGTAACTCCAAGCGCAATAAAAAACTGTGGTTTAATATAAAACCTCGCCCCGATCATGCCTGTAAGTTCTCCACCGGCCAATTCAGGTGAAATATTTGCAGCATTCTCCGGCGAAGAATTAATATTATCAGGTGATTCGGACATTGAGCTCGTGTTTCCGACAACTTCGGCAAGCAGGTCAATCCTTTTGCTTAGATGAAATTCTGTTGCAAAGGCATAATCAATTATGTTATCAATTTTAATCGTATCAGGATTTCCAAGAAAAGTATACCCGATATTTCCATGGAAGTTAAATTTCCCAATCTTTTTACTGGCGACCAAATAAACGGTATAATCTGTCATTCCTGTACCTATTAATTTGTTGTGCGCGGTTGGTATCTTCACTTCACCTGCAACAGCAATGGCCGGACAGTATTTCTTTTCATGAATAAAATTCCATGTAAGTGTCACTTCAGCATCTCCGATACCGGTGGTGCTTTTACCGTGCTTGGGACTAATATTGGTATAGAAAACAGGCTCTACCAATAATTCCCAATAATCAGAGATGCCATAAGCAATGGCCATTGGATACGCCGCCTCTTTTCCTTCGCCTGAAAGTTGATATTCAAACGTATTTTCCCATTCCAAAGACTTTGCTTTCAGTAGTTGCCCGGTTTCTGTTTCAAGCGGCTGTTGCGCATTGGCTTGACAGAAGATGAATAATCCAAGGAAAACAAAAAGTGCGGAAATTATAGTTTTGAGTTCGACAATAAAATCAGTCTTTGTCTTCATCAGCCTCAGAATTTTTTGTTTTGGAAATAAAAATTCCGTCCTTATCATAAATGAGATCATAGGAATCGGCGCCAATCTTCGCTTCTGCCTCATAAGTGATTATACCTTTCTTTTCAATTTTTGCGGCTTCATTGATCTTGCTGCCGGGATAGGTTGTCTCAATGTTTGATTTAATATTAGCGGGCAGGTCTTTAACGGCCATTTCCGTTTCGGTTTCCAGCAATTCTGCCGTAGCGCTAATCACGCATGACATTTCCTGTTTATTCAAAGTAAATTCCGCTTCGAAGTTATTATCTTCTTTGCTCCATTTTACAGATTTAGCATCCGGAAACGATGCGACCATCTTTATTTTTACATTCGACGGAACATTGGCTTCATTGAGTTTTTGTCCGTACGAACAACTTGCAAGCATGCCTGCAAAAACGAGAATCAAAAGTTTTTTCATTTTGAAAGTTTTTAAGTTTTAGAGTACAAATGTATTTCGCAATTCTGTAGTGAATTGGGAATGGCAGGCTTTATACCGCAGGCCAGAATCAATCCTTATCGCCTGTATCGCATTCGCAACTGGAATTATTATCGTTATTATCCTGATGGTCACCTTGCTGTTCAATATCTGTTTGTTCGTTCACAAAAGAGCCATCGGTGTTAAACTGGCATAATTTCTTTTGGCCATTTAATGTTATCAGAACGCAATAGCCAGTGTTATCCTTATTAAACCATTTTTCAGCGACAACATTGGGATATTTTTCCTGAAATGCACTATTTACGGAAACAGGAACTGCCTCTGCAGGCACAACAGGACACGAGTTTTTGTTTTCTTTCCGTTTTTCGCATGAAACCAAGATGACAGCACAAGCAAGAATAATAAACAGTTTTTTCATTTTTTAAGTTTCTAGTGTTCGGAAGTAAAAATAAGAGTAAATTCTGTATCGAATTGGGAATAAATCAAACTTAAAATTGATTGACATTGGGCGATCGTTGGTTATAGCCGCTTTCAATCGTAAAGCGGTAATTATTTACCTAAAATATCTGTTACTTCGGGATCAATGGTGATTCCGCTCTCATAGCGAGGATTTACAATATTGTTAAAAATAGCGCCAAAGGTGTATGTAATCCCAATCCGCAATCCATAACTGTAGTCTGTAAGAATTTCCTTGTGTTGCAAAATTATTTCTTCGGGTGTTAACCCTACATTGCTTATTGAACGTTGATTTTTGATGTATGATAAATTTCCAACAAGATTCAGGAACAAGCCCTGCGCGATATGAAAATCCATATGTCCTGTAATATCAAAACGATACCGCGATGGATGATTGATAAAATGATTTGCAGTAAGCGTCGTGGAAATGTTCCCCCAGCGTTCTATGCGGGTGTAGGTAGCGTCAAAAATTTCATTAAGCAGAAATTCCTGCTTAAACCACCGTAAGATGTTATTTCCGATAATTCAGGTCCATGATATAGAATTAGTTGTTTATCTTTGGTTAGCTGAGCATCTATTTCCATCCCATCAGCGCCCATTATATCTATTCCTGCCTCAATACTTTCAAGAGTATTCATAGGGTAAGTACTTCCAAAACTAATTCCCGAACCACGGTGTCCGAGAACAGCAATCACATTATTATTAAGATTCGTCAGCCCTTTTGTATTTGTTTTTTTACACCCGCAAATTACAATGAAAAATATCAAGGAAAATGCCAGCGGATATTTAGTGAATATTTTCACGGAATCGTTTTTGGTAACTTTTATAATGAAAATGGCGCCCTGACAACACAATATTACAACATTACTATGACTCTATGTTCCATTTCAGAATAACTGTACTTGGCAGAGAACTTATACAGATCAGCTATTTGCTTTACAATTGCCAATCCAAGTCCGGACGATGATGAAGACTGATCGTTTTTTCTGAAGCGTTCAAACAAAGTTTCCGGATTTACAAGCAGCGGCACCCCTGAATTTGAAATTGCAATTTCATGAAGGCTAATGTTAATCCTGATGCTCCCGTTCTCAATATTATGCCTAATAGCATTTGATAAAAGATTCTCGATAAAAATATCGGCTAATTCCGGACTCATTAGTATATGCAATGATTCCCTGATATCAATATTCACATCGAGTTTTTTAAAAAGAATCCGTTCTTTATAAAATGCAAGCTTTTCTTTTACTATAGATCCAATATCTACAGAAGATTTTGGAAACTGGTCATTGTTGATTTTTGCCAGTAACAGCAGAACTTCATTGATCTTACTTAATCTTAAGACCGTATTATACATCCGGTGAACGCTCAAAGCCATATCTTCAGAAATGTTCTCATTTTGCAGCAACCGCTCGCTATCCAGCAGTAAGGATGCTAGTGGCGTTTGTAATTCGTGAGATGCATTTTCAGTAAAAGCCCGTAGTTGTATATAGTTCATTTTGGCCTTTTTTGCCATTTCGCGGATCTCTTCATTCAGCATCCTGAACTCTTTTGTTTTAACGTCAGGGAGATCAAGAGTGTCTCGTTCATTCAAATCAAGTTTCTTTATTTCATTAAGGGTATTAAAAAAGGGCTTCCATAATCGCAGTGAGAACACCCCGTTAATCACCAACAGCATCACCACTAATACTGCGGCAATAGCGAGTAAAGTATATCCAATAGTATTAATTAAGTCTTCCGATTCAAAAGAAGGAACGCTCAGAAGCACATTGAATGAAGTGTTCCTGTTTTTCATCGAAAACGCAAGCACCTTATATTCAAGAAATTCTTCCTCCCCTTGATCGTAGATCATCGTGTCATGTATATATTCTGCTGCAGGGACTACTCGCGTAGTGTCTATCTTACCTGAAAAAAGAACGTGATTATTGGGTAATGAACCATGTAAAAGGTAGTATTCAGTAATCTTTTTTTTGTCTGATCGGAGGGTTTCAGTGACTTCTTCGTCGGCAAGGCGTTTAAGCTGAAAATAGAAAATGACACCCCCTGCAAAAAAAAGCAACAGAGTTGCGGCAATATAAACAAGTGCAGTTTTTGTCAGGAGTTTCATTAAATTCCGAATTTATATCCTATGCCATAAATAGTCTGGATGTGATCGGTACCGCCTGCATCCACAATTTTTTTTCGGACGTTTTTGACCTGTGAGTAAAGGAAATTGAATGAGTCGGCAGTATCGGCCTCGTCTCCCCATAAATGTTCTGCAATAGATTCACGAGTGAGTACTCTATTTCTATTGACGATGAAAAACAGTAGAAGATCGTATTCTTTTCGTGTAAGTTTTATTTCATTTCCTAACACAAAAACGGCTTGTTGATCGGGTATAATTCTTATTTCTTCAAAAATTACATCCTTTTTACCGTCAAAAGCCCTGCGTCTAATCACAGATTTTACACGAGAATTTAGTTCGGCAATATGAAATGGCTTTGTGAGGTAATCATCGGCACCTAGATCAAGACCGGCCAGTTTATCCGTTAATGAATTCTTTGCCGAAATAATTATTACACCCGTTGACGGGGCAATCTGCTTTAGGCGTTCAATAATACCCAGACCGCTGCCACCAGGCAATGTAATATCCACAAGTACACAATCATATTCGTACAGGGAAACTTTTTCTAGCCCCAAATCATACGTATCAGCAACCTGACAAATATATCCTTCGCTTGTGAGAAAATCACGTATGTTACAGGCTAAACCCGGTTCATCCTCAATTAAAAGAAGCTTCATGCTGTAAAAGTAAGGATTGAATCTGTACCAAATGTGGAATTAGTAAAAATGCAAGCGGATATAAATATATTTCATGCACTATTCTTATCTGACAAAAACAAGATGAAAAATCCCAGCGCTACAACGCCCTCCATAAAATTCCAGACAATGCGCCGCGGCCACCACTTCATGCTCGCCACAGTCCTTATTCTGCAAATTTCGGCCATCGCAACCTTGCCCCTGAGGAGCAAGTTTCAGAAAAGCCATGCTCACTTCGATTTTTTCAGAACGATCTGCGACACTGCCATCACATTTCTTTCCAATTACTCCAAAACGCCCTATTAATAGGGCCTCTTGAAAGTTCAGGCTGCTCCTGTCCCGATAGTTGTACAACTGTACAAGCACTTGTACAGATTCCCAACACTTGATTGAACAGGGGCACTTATGAATATGGCGCATGCTGAAATGACCGCCAAATAAGTAATTCAACCAGTTCTGCATTTGCTTTCCCTAAATAAGTCTGCAACAATTTCAGACGTATTTCTGTACCGAATCCTGTACAAATTATGCCGTAGTTTCATCATTATGGGTCAAAAAGGACGAAATCCTATACAATTGCTGGTAAATTGGATGTCCATTGCTGAGTAAAACGGGTTATGCAGGCCGAAATTTCTGTACAACCTCTCCGGGATGGTTAATCTCCGGCACATTTTTACACTAAACGGCAATATTGCGGCACTTCCACTGCATGGTTTCAACTTTTCCAGCATCCTGTTGACCATTTGCAACTATTATTAGGACAAATCGGCCCAGAAACGCAGACTTAGTCATGAGATTCTGTTAAAATCACGCACGTGCCAGCGTAAAAACGGAATTTTCAGCACTCACTCAGCTTTTTTACTCAGTCCGTTGGCGATTTCCCGGAAACTTTCGAGTCCTGCTTCGAGGTTTTCGATGATTTCGAGGGCAAGCACATCTGGATCGGGCAGGTTGTCGAGGTTGATGATTATTCTTGCATTTTGAAACTCAAAATAGGTTTTGCCCATTTAAACCCTCACATCTTCATCCCGTCCATGGGGTTGGAGCCGTTTTTGAGTATGTATTCGCTGTTGAGCAGATAGGAGCCTGAAATGACCACCTTTTCGCCTACCGCAAGTCCTGAAATAATCTCAATCCTGTCTGAATTACGAATGCCGGTGGTAACCATCCTTACGTTGAACATTCCGTCAGCATCCTGAACCCAAACGGTGCTGCTATTTGCCTCCTCAATAACAGCATCAACAGGTAGTGCGATCGCGTCTTTCTCATTTGATTTCAACCGGACTTCAGCCATCATACCCGGCTTGTACTTATTGCCAGCATTGCCGATATTCACACGAATCAGGCTGATAGACGAGCTTCTTTCAAGTTCAGGATTCAAGAAAGATATCTTGCCGGGCATCACTTCATCCGGAAAGGCATCAACTACCCAGTTTACTGTTGCGTTTTCACGGATACTACCTATATCACTTGTATAAGTCTGTGCTTCTATCCACAGCGTGGAATAATCAGCTAATTGAAATATCAGTGAACCAGGCATTACATAATCACCTTCTCGTGCGTTTACCTCCAAAATATATCCCGAAACATCGCTCTGTATTGAAATTGTATTTATTACTTTCGCACTTGCCTTGAGCTGTTCAAGCTGTTTCCCGCTAAGGCCGTAAAGCAATAGTTTGTTTTTGGCAGATTCAATGAATTGGGAATAATCATTACCGGAACCCCCGAGTTTCTTTTGTTTCTCCAGCGCCAGAATATATTCTTTCTGTGCTGATACCAGATCTTCACTGTATATATCATAGAGAAGGTCTCCCTTTTTAATCATGTCGCCGGTAGTTTTCAAATAAAGCTTGTCTATCCGTCCCTTCACTTTGGATGTAATCACCTGCGTAGTGTTCTGATCGACCACGAGCTTACCTGAAAAAGTAGTTTCTTCACCAATTTTCTCAAGTTTTACAACGGCAGTTTTGATATTGGCAAGCTGCATCTGAACTTTGCTGAGACTGATTCCCTGTCCGGAGGCCATGCCGGGCACAGCTTCCTCTGTAACCTTTTTACGGCTGCATGAGGCTGTAATCATCAGCCCCACTATTCCATACAGCAGGAATTGTTTACCTCTCATGGCTCACGGTCTTTATAAAACTTTCACTATCTGCCATAAACTGTGCATTTGAAGTGATCACTGTTTCGGCATCAATTCCTGAAGTAATTTCTATACGGTCACCATTTACGAGTCCTGTTGTCACAACTGCAGGAACAAAAACGTTTCCTGACTTCACAAGCGCTATCTTCTGCTTGCCGAGGTTAAGGATTGCATTTTTCGGAACCCATAATCCGGTGTGATTCCCTGCTTCAATTTTCGCTGTGACCAGTTGACCAATTTTAAATTGACGACCCGTGTTATTCATATACACCCTGACGTTCACGAACCTGTTGTTATCAGGATTGGTCGCCTCAATGTAGTTGATAATGCCTTTATACGCAGGTGCCGCCGTGCCGCCGACAAATATTTCCGCATTCTGTCCTGTTTTTATTGCTGCGATATCAGAATTATTAACACTCAACAATGCCCAGACACTTTCATTGCTCACCACTTTAAAAACAGTTTCGCCCTGCGTAACATACATTCCTTCTTTAATGCTGATGCTTTCTGTACTTTTAATGTTATTTCCCTTTTCTGACATTCCTTTTGATTCAGGCGTTGCGCTTATGTTCCCTGAAAAATCTCTTCCAACAACGTATCCGGAATAATTACTGAAAATGGCAACAAGATTTTTTGGTTTACCACTATTCTCAACTTCTTTCAGCTCTGTTTCGTTCATACCCAACAGACGAAGCTTCTCACGAGCCGAGTTGATAAGGTCGGATTCTTTGCTGTCATTCTTGATAAGGAACAACAAATCTTGCTGCGCTGTCATCAATTCCGGGCTGTAGATTTCAAACAGTTTTTGTCCCTTCACAACCGGCTGAAACGAATAACGGACGTACAATTTATCTATCCTGCCATCTACTCTGGAACTGATATTATTTATGAAACGGGTATCGTAGATTATGATGCCATTTGCTTTAATAGCCACTGGAAGTTCAAGTTTGACGGGCTTTACGGTATCCAGTGTTGAAAGAAATTTCTGAAATGTAGCGCCAAGTACAGTTTCCAGACCGGTCAATGTGTCTCCTTCCATACCACTCTTTTTCTCCACCAGTGTCATGCCACAAATAGGGCAGTTGCCGGGTTCTGAACGTATCACCTGCGGGTGCATAGAGCAGGTGTATGTCTTGTGCGAATGCTGTGCATCTCCACCATGACGGCCATTACATGATGATACCACAATAGCAGTAATTAAAGTAATAAGTAATATGAAAAATTTATTTTTCATAATTTTCCATGAGTTTTTCAAATTCTGCCTGTTGCAACAGCAACTCCTTTAATTGATCAAGATATTCAAGCTTTGCCATTTTCAGAGCCTGCCATGCATCCAGCACCATAAAAAGGTCTTCAGTGTTTTGTTCATAAGCCAACATGGTGACCTTATAGTTCTTTTCGAGTGCGGGAATGATATTTTTTTCATATAAATCAACCTGCTTTTTCTTGCTCTTTATTTGCGCTTGAAGTGATTGTATCATCCCGCTCACATCGTTCAGCAATGCTTCTTTTTCTTTCTGGCTTGATGCGATCTCAAAATTGATCCCGGCTATATTGGCCTTGTACATTTTAGATGACCAGGGCGCGATGGGAATCGTTATCATTCCCATGATCGTAAATTGTGTGGGCTGTGATCCAAAGCCAAACATATTGTCATAACGAATGCCGAAATCGGGCATGCGCTTGCTCCATTCGGCCCGTTGTTTTAGTGTGAGCACATTTATTTCCTGATCTATGGCACGTAAGTCACTGCGGGTTTTAGCAATAGTTGCCGTATCGATAAGGGTCATTTCATAATCATGGATAATATAAGTGGTGTCGATATCAAAAGTGATATTTCGATCCCTGTTCATTAGCGTATTTAGCTTTATCTGTTGTTGTGTAATATCATTGTCAGCCATCAGCTCCATGCTCTGAACTTCGGCAAGGCCTGCTTTTGCTTTATAAATATTGCCCAGCTTTTCCTGCTCCAGTGGGTAGCGTATCTCCGAAACCTTGATGATATAACTCATCAGGTCTTCACTTTCCGTCAACACAGCTTTTTTTCTTTTCAGTATAAGCCATTCTGTGTAAGCCATTTTTGCTTGCGCGAAAAGTTCATTTTTAGCAGCACTTTTATTCTGAACTTCTACAGAGGCCATTCCCTGCATATAGTTATACGATGCTTTGAGTTTAGCCGGGTTGGTAATCATTTGTTGGGCAGAGATCATGTAGGCACCCATGTTTTTCTCAAACGAGTAAGGCGTCATGTACAGACCGGTACCAATTTGCGGTGCTTCCCAACTTTTGGCACCTGCCGCGTAAGCATTATAGGCTTTAATCCTCAGGTCATACATTGCCAGCTCTGGATGCTGTTTTTCAATTATCGCTTTGATACTGTCGAATGGCAACACTTGTGCCCTTGAAAGCAATGGGGCAAACAACAACGTTGTCACAAGAAAAATGATTGCCTTTTTCATGATGTGCCTCCTTCCTTCAATCCAAAAACGTCGATCCTTCCTTTTCGTTTCAGTTCGCGCTCCTTCACGATTTCAAAAACAACGGGTGTAACAAGCAATACATAAATAGTGGACGTAAGAACCCCGCCGATGAGAGGCAGAGCAATCGGAAGCATTACATCGCTGCCTACACCGGTAGCCCATAATATTGGCAATAAACCGAACAGTGCAACCGAAACGGTCATGATTTTCGGACGAAGCCTTTTGGCTGCACCGGCTATCACGTATTCACGGATATCGGCATTCGTTATAGTTTCGCTGGAATTGCCTTTGAGCTTTACAAGGTTTTGCATGGCCTCGTTCAGGTAGATAGTCATCAACATCGCCGTTTCAACGGCTATTCCGAACAGGGCAATAAATCCAACGGCCACGGCAACCGACAAATTCACTCCATAAAAGTAGATCATGAAAACGCCGCCTATCAGCGCGAAGGGAATAGTGATCATCGTCACCAACGCTTCTTTCACGGATTTGTATGTAAAGTAAAGTACAAGCAGTATTATCAGCACTACGAATGGCATTATCAGCATCAGCGTTTTGTTTGCCCTGATCTGATTCTCATACTGCCCGCTCCATTCAATGAAATAGCCTTTCGGCATTTTTTTTATCAGCTTGTCAAGCTTGGCCTGGCATTCTTTTACGGTGCTGCCAAGGTCGCGGTCGCGGACATTGAATAGCACCGAACCCCTCAGCATGGCATTCTCTGAATTGATCATCGGTGGGCCATCGGAGATGATGATATCGGCAACAGAAGATAAAGGAATACTGCCAAAATTCTCGGTGAGTATCGGGATGCGTTTGATGTCCTCAATACTCTTTCTGAAATCCTGTGAAAGCCTCACGCTGATGCTGAAGCGCTCCCGCCCTTCAATGGTATTGGTAAGGTTCATTCCGCCAATGGCCGATTCCACGATCATATTTACATCATCAACACTAAGTCCGTAGCGACCAATTTCATCACGTTTAATCTTTATATCGAGATATTTTCCGCCCGTGATTGGTTCCACATAAAGGTCCTTGACACCGTCTATTCCTGCCAGCTCTTTTTTGAACATCTGCGCAAGCGAATAAATAGAATCAAGATTCTGACCGTAAACTTTTAGCCCTACATCCGTCCGAATACCTGTTGATAGCATGTTTATGCGGTTGATGATAGGCTGCGTCCATCCGTTCACAACGCCCGGAATTTGGAGCTTTTCATTCAGCTCATTTACAATATCTGCCTTCGAAATTCCTTTCCGCCATTCCGATTTTGGCTTTAGCAGGATGATGGTTTCGATCATGCTAACCGGAGAATTATCTGTTGCAGTACTTGCCCTGCCAGCCTTTCCAAGCACGTTATCAACTTCAGGAACGCTTTTGATGATCTTGTCCTGAACCTGTAGTATCCTTTTTATCTCCGAATTTGAAACATCAGGCAGGGTTACCGGCATAAAAAGGATGGAGCCTTCATCAAGGGGTGGAAAAAATTCACTGCCAAGACTTAGGAACATCGGAATACTCACCAGCAGTGCCATTAAATTTACTCCGATGGTCGTTTTTCGCCAGATAAGACAAAATTTCAGGATGGGCGTGTAGATCTTTTCAAGTGTCCGTGTTATGGGATTCTTGTGTTCGGGCTTCAGTTTTCCTTTCAGAAAAAATGAGATCAGGACAGGAGCCAGCGTGATGGCCACTACTGCATCAACAAGCAAAATAAGTGTTTTTGTCCAAGCAAGCGGATGGAAGAGTTTCCCTTCCATACCTGTCAAAAGAAAGACAGGCAGGAAGGAAACCACCACCACAATGGTAGAGTAGAACACACCGGGGCCTACCTGGTGCGACGACTTCTCAATTATTTTTATACGCTCCTCTTTGTTCATTTTCAGTTGCAATAAGTAATTGTTCCATACCCGAAAAATAATGAATCAACATTCGGATTACCTGTATTTGCAACAACCCGGCAATTTGTTGTATGCTTTATCCGGCGCTTTGCCAAGCTCGGTGTCGTGGCCTGCTTTTCCCACTGCGGTACTTACATCTTCTTTTTTCACGCTTCCGTCATAAGAATATACGAGCATGCCTGTGGTCTCATTCCACTGCGCATCTTTAATGCCTTTAACCGTAAGGGCTGCTGTCTCAATGCGGGTTTTACACATGCCGCATTTACCGGATACTTTCAATGAATCCTTTACTGCACCGGCAGTTCTGTTCTGTGAATTTGACGGTGTCGATTTATGGCAGGAAGCTTTTTCTTTACCGCCGCAACATTGTGCATTCGCTGCATTCGGACTGATGATGGCTATTCCAAAGAACATGGCCATCGTGATAATCATAGTTTTCATAAGTTGAATTTTAGAGTTGTTTGTGTTAATGTTGAACAGAAAATTTTCCATTTGAATATTGAATATTTAACTTGTTTACCAGATAATAGATGTAATTACCATTGGCAAATTCAGAAGTGTTTATTTTAAAAGCAGTGCCTGAAATACTTTTCTCCTCCATAATGTTACCAAGCATATCTGAAATAATTATCCGGTCTCCCTGTTGAAATGTAGTAGTACAGGCAAATCCGATCTCTTCATTTGCAGGATTTGGATAACTGTTTACCACCATTGATTGCACATTGTTTTCTGAAATTCCGGCGACTGAACCTGAAAACGCCAGATTATCAACCCACAGGTAATCATTTTGTGCAGGGTTTGAACCACTTGCTTTGAGAACAATAATACATGTATCAGGAAACTCTCCCGACTGGTACACGAAATTGATATTGAAATTCCCCCAGCTCATCACCATTCCTGTTAATGTCTGGCTTGCTGTGGCAACAGTTTCTCTCACACTAAGTGCAGTATTCCATCTTGTGAGAAGTACAGAAACAGATCCCTGGCTTGAGCCATAGATCATGTGCTGCCATTTTCCACCAAAGCTCTGAGGCCTGAGTGTAAAAGGGAATCCTGATTTCGGTGTCTGTGTTATCGAATCCAGTATTCCACTTACAGCGATTCCATTCAGAACACTGATGCCAATTAATTTAGAAGTGAGCTTCAGATAAAATGAACCGGGATTGCCCGGGCTGCCCTTGGTTGCAGTAAATATACTCGTTGCTGCGGTTGCATTGTTCATAGTGCCCCATGATTGAGGGTTTTCATAGATGCCCATTGTCGTCCAGTTCTCAAATCCCGAATTCTGGATCTGCGCAAAGCCAGTACTGGCAATAAGTGCGAGAAGAATCGTTTGAAGTGCTTTTCTCATAACATCATTCATTATTTTGCTGAAATTATTTATGTTTCCGTTTGTTGTTTTTCCGAAATATGCCGGTATGAATTTTCAACCATCACAATGCCATCGTCAACGATTACACTTATCGCAAGGGCAATACCTGTCAGCGACATGATATTGGATGAAATGTTGAATGCTTCGAGAAAGATAAAGGCCACCGCTATAGAAATGGGCATCTGAATCAGTATGATCAGCGCACTTCTCCAATGAAACAGGAACATCAGTACGATGAGTGACACAGCGATCATTTCCTCTATCAGGGTTCCCTTTACAGAACTTATAGCATCTTCTATCAGGCCGCTGCGGTCATAAGCCGTATGAAATTTCACCCCCGCCGGAAGGCACTTTTCTACATCAGTCATTTTTGCCTTGACGGCACGTATCACCTTGTCGGCATTTTCGCCATAGCGCATCACAACAATACCGCCTACAACTTCACCTTCGCCATTCTCATCAAAGATGCCAAGCCGCAGGTCGCCACCCATCTGCACTGTAGCAACATCTTTTATTCGCACAGGAATAGTATTGTAATTTCCCACCGGGATGTTTTCAATGTCAGCCGTACTTTTTATATAGCCCTGACCACGCACGATGTAGCCCATGTCACTCAGTTCGTATTTTCTTCCGCCGACATCATTATTATTTGTTCTCACGGCTTTGAGAACATTCATAAGCGGAATGTTGTAATAAATGAGCTTGTTTGGATTGATGGTTATCTGGTATTGTTTCTGGAAGCCACCGTAAGATGCCACTTCGCTCACTCCCGGAACCGTCTGCAAGGCGAACTTCACGTACCAGTCTTGTATAGCACGCAATTCGCCAAGGTCAAAGCCTTTTGCCTCCAGAGTATACCAGAAAACATGGCCGACACCGGTCCCGTCCGGTCCAAGTGTCGGCGTCACATTCTCAGGTAAGAGGCGTTGAGCATAATTCAAACGTTCCAAAACCCTTGTCCTTGCCCAGTATATATCCACGTCATCTTCAAAGATCAGGTAAATGAAGCTCATCCCGAACATAGAGGCAGCCCGAATATTCTTTATTTTGGGGATGCCCTGAAGATTCGACACCAGCGGATATGTGACTTGATCCTCAATCACCTGCGGGCTGCGTCCCATCCATTCCGTGTAAACGATCACCTGGTTCTCGGAGAGGTCAGGGATGGCATCAACAGGATTTTTCTGTATGGAAAATATTCCCCATACAAACAAACAGGCCGAAATGAGCAGGACGACAAATCGGTTTTTAAGTGATAAAGAAATTATTTTTTCGATCATCGCACTAAGGTGTATGATGAAATATTATTTATGGATTGCACGCTTACATCTTTTTCATTGCAGCAGAATCCATATTCATGGCTGGTTCTTTTTTCACCAGTTCCATACCGCATTTTGGACATTTACCCGGTTTGTCGCTGATAACCTCCGGATGCATCGGGCAGGTGTAAACTACTTTTTCGGTACCGTTCTGTTCGGTAGGTTCTGTCTTTTTATTTTGGGAAGAACAGGCAGTAAAGGCGATACTCATGGTCGCAAGGCCAATAACAACTAAAAAAATTCTCGTTTTCATAATGATCGGTTTTGAGTTGAAGCATTAAATGTATGACAATTTAAGCAGAATCGGAAAACTTCCGCATGCGGGCTGCGCTGAAATTCCTGTGTGTGAGGCTGACTGCATCAGCTCCGAATGATATTTCCGGCTAATGAAAATACAGCTCAATGCCCTTTGTGCATGTTCTGATACCTTAATTAAGATAGCATGAAAATGACCTCCGGCAATGGCTACACAGAAATTCGAATCATCATAATAGAAACACCTGCAGAAAGGATGGCGCGTATCGGTATTCCGGCGGGGAAGTCTCCGTAATGCACGAAAGCACCGGAGCTGAAACGGGTTCGGATAAAAATGAAACTAATACAGGGCAGGCCGCAGTATCTACCGGTGCCTGGCATAACATACTTACCTGTGATGACTGGAAGGAATCTCCAATCTTGTAAAAATGAATTTCGTGCCGGCAGCAGCTATGATCTTTGCAGCAATCTGCACTTTTACCAAGAGTCGTTGAAACAAGGCTGTTCCCACAAAAATGCCTGTCAATGATAACTCCGCTTGTCGAAATCAGCAAGATCAGAATAACGATAATATGCAGGCTCTTTTTAAGCATATAGTTTCAACAAGAGTACAAAATTACGACATCAGTTAAGCGATAGCAATCAATCAACCTTAATTGACACAAGTTTAACACAGGGAAAACGAAGACCGTCATGAAATATTGTATCGTGACTCTAAACAGCCATTAACTAATCTCACTAATTCTCATTTTCCGATATTCATAACCCAAGTTCAACATATTGTGTCTTGGACACCACCGAATGTTGAAGCTAGTCCTTGAATTATTTGCTGCTTCTGTGCCGGTGCGATACTATTGAATTTCTGTATTAGTTCATTTATCTGAGGCTCGATATCTTTCAATGAGTTGATATTTTTATTAGTGATGAGCGTTGTTACAATATCGGAAGCAACAGGCATAAAAGGTGCAATCCAATCTTTCCAAACATTCTTGTCGGGTTTGTTATCTAGCTTTTTATTGACCTTATCAAATTCTTTTAGAATATCAGATTGGGTTTTCATAAAATCGTTTTTCAGGGAGAGGCTCTCGATATCTCGCTTCTGGATTTCTATATATAGCCTCTCAATTGTTGCCTTATTTGATGTGTTCTCGGCGACTTTAACCAAAAGCTTTTCCTTTTCATCTGAAAAATCAATTTTTTTCTCACATAGCTCATCATAGGCCTGACTTAGCTCTTGCTCCCTGTTGCGAATATCATTATCTGTTGAACGTTGCTCATTTTCCAAATGCCTGATCCGGTCTTCCCGCAATTGAAGTTGCTTTTCCCGTTGAGCCAGCTCCATGGCTTTTTGTTGCACTTGTATTGTTGTAGATAATAACACTGCGTTTTGATCGCAATTTTCAGCATTCTGGCCAAGACCAGCAATATTATCCTGCAAGCCGAAGGTGAAATACTCAGATACTAAACTTGACAAAGACGTCTGTTTCCCGGAAGCCGATTTTCTTTTCCGTTGCTCCTCGCAAAGCAATCTGTGTATCTCATCAGATACATTTACCCTAATTCCTACGTTCATCATGACACAAAGAATTTATGGAGGGGTTGCCCCCTCCGGTTACACATTAAAAATTATTCATCCTCCGGTTCAACGATCTCCATCAGTTCGAACACTGCAGCTCTTTCGTCAGAGTCATAGCTTACTTCCACAATCATTTCGTCATCACCTGAGGTTCCAACAATAGTGTTGGTTAATCCACTGTTTTCAATGGCTTCAGCAAACTCCAACATGGAATCTACCGGTACAGAAAATTGTCTGCTTTTCATGATACTCTTGTAATTGGTTAGTACATATTTGATTTTGATTTACGTAAATCCGCATTTGCATCAAGCAATACATTTCTGGGTATGGCAAAAGTCTTCCCATACTGCCTGTACAGATTTTTTGGAATAGTGTTCTTGATTTTCTGGGCTGTTGGCAGAGAACAATGGAATAGTTTTGCTATAGCACCGAGACTGGTTAGTAATTCCTCTTGACCAACTATATTTTCAATAGTGTCAGGCGAGATTCTACTCTCTGCTAAAACCTCTTTAAAAATCCGTCTAAGATCATCTTCGTCTAAAACAATTATTCGTCCCATTTTTTCTATATTTAGGGACAAGATGACCTAATGTGAAGGCAAAATCCTGCATGTTTGCCGGGTCGGCAAAAAATCACAAAGTCGGCAAATTAAATACAGGCAAATAGTTCCTTAAAACCACTTTTGGAGAGGGTTTCGGAAGCAATAGTTATCACTGAATTTTTCAATAGAAATTTTGCCGAAACTGGAATTCGGCAATAAGAGAGCAAATTATTGCTCCGGAAAAAGAGTTTGATAGTACGTTATTGCTTCGTCAAAAGCATAGCCTTTTGAACGTGCCGTTCTATCCACAAATTTCAGATTCAATCTTGCGCAAAATATCTTTACCGCGGCAGTTCGGGATCGACATTTGATATACCCGAAATCTTCAAGAAGTTCAACTAATGCAGGAACATCCTGAAATTTTCCTGTGTGCCCCTTCCACACACCCTGGAAGTCAATAAGATTACCTTTAATTACTCTTTCTGCAATATCAAATGCATGTGCACTTACAAACAATTTTCTATATTGAACCTCAGGACTAACCGTATTGCCCAGTGGATTCGTACTTTTTGAAATGTTCTTTTTTAATGCTTTTCGAATAACGCTAATATGCGATTGAAACAGATCGCATATTTCATTATAAGCTGCCAAATGTGCGAGTTTAACGACGATAGCTTCATCGGTCTGCTTCAAGAATATTTTAATTTGGGGCAAATACGAATGACCCTTATAATCGGATAAGACTTTATTTCTAGACCTTTCGACTTTTTCCTCATAGGTGAAAGGGCCACCATTCAAAAAGGAGATTTCTCTGGCAAAGGCTTCGATCCAGTGATATTTTTCTTTAGGATCTACATTTTGCGTAAAAAACAACTCTTGCCGTTCCAACAAGAATAGTTTCTTGTTGTATTCTATCGCAGCAACCTGATCACTTTGGGGCACGCTGTTAATTTGGTCTTTTATCTTGCTGAAAACATCAAAGACCTTTTCTTGCTTTTCCTTTTCAAACAATTCTGAGAGCAGCATATCGTATTTGTAATTTTTGATTGAAGTCAAAATTAGGCAAAATGCAGTTCCCGAATTGAGGTATCGGATTTAATAGGCTGAAAGTGGGATAAAAAGAGATGTTTAGTTCTGAACATAAATTTGGGTACTTATTTGGGTACCCAAAAAAAAGAAAGCCCCATAAACAGGGGCTTTCAGAAGGATAATCGTACCCGGAGCGGGAATTGAACCCGCACGCTCGCGAGAGCACAGGATTTTAAGTCCTGCGTGTCTACCAGTTCCACCATCCGGGCAATGGATAATGAACATTTTGATATTGTTACACTGCATTCAAATAACACCTAAAAAAAATCCCTCGATATTTCAGAGGGCATTTTTGGAGCAGAAGACGAGACTCGAACTCGCGACCCTGACCTTGGCAAGGTCATGCTCTACCAACTGAGCTACTTCTGCATGGTCAAATAAGGGCTGCAAATATAAACAAAATTATGTTTTCGCAAAAAAAAAATCACTTTTTTTCATTCCCCGAATTAAAACATCCTAATATGGAAGAAAAAAACACTCCCCGACACCAACTTTATTATATATAATGAGTAATTTCGCACCTGTGAAAAATCAGGATATTACGTAAAACTCACGATATTAAGTTATTAAACAGATTTTATTATGGAAAAGAAAGA
The DNA here is from genome assembly GCA_037133915.1 of Bacteroidota bacterium. Taxonomy (NCBI): domain Bacteria; kingdom Pseudomonadati; phylum Bacteroidota; species Bacteroidota bacterium. The sequence goes on along the minus strand of JBAXND010000014.1, from coordinate 49,851 downwards.
CCGTTTTGTAACGTGTGACGGCAATTACGCAGCAGCACACATTGCCTACATGTTCAGCGAAGTAGCATGTATTTACCCCATCACGCCCTCATCGAATATGGCAGAAAATGTGGACGAATGGGCCGCAGCAGGAAAAAAGAATATTTTTGGTGAAATCGTCAGCGTTTCTGAAATGCAGTCGGAAGCAGGTGCCGCAGGCGCTGTTCACGGAGCCCTTCAGTCAGGCGCTCTTTGCTCAACCTATACTGCCTCACAAGGTCTGTTGCTGATGATACCTAATATGTATAAAATTGCCGGTGAACTTTTGCCGGGCGTTTTTCACGTATCAGCACGCAGCATCGCCGCTCAGGCATTGTCAATTTTTGGTGATCACAGCGACGTGATGAGTACCCGCTCATGCGGTTTCGCTATGTTAGCTACCGGCAGTGTTCAGGAAATAATGGACTTGGCCGCTGTGGCTCACCTTACAGCCATTAAATCAAGAATTCCTTTCCTGCATTTCTTTGATGGCTTCCGCACATCTCATGAAATTCAGAAAGTAGAAACCGTCCCTATGGAAGAATGGGCAAAACTGCTTGACTGGAAAGCATTGCAGGAATTCCGCGACAGGGCGCTCAATCCCGAACATCCCGTTACACGCGGTACTGCTCAGAATCCGGATATCTATTTCCAGACCCGCGAAGCATCCAATAAATTCTACACCGTCATCCCCGACATGGTAGAAGATTATATGGTAAAAGTTAAAGAACTCACCGGCAGGGAATATCATCCGTTCACCTACTACGGTGCACCCGATGCCGACCGCGTTATTGTTGCCATGGGCTCCATTACGGAAACCATCAAAGAAGTGATTGACCATATGATGGAAAAAGGCGAGAAAATAGGTCTTGTCAACGTACATCTTTACAGACCATTCTCAGCCGATTATTTCTTCAAAGTATTCCCGAAAACAGTTAAAAAACTGACTGTACTTGATCGTACCAAAGAACCGGGCGCCAACGGCGAACCCCTGTATCTGGACGTAAAAGATATTTTTTACGGTAAAGAAAATGCGCCAACAATTTATGGCGGTCGCTACGGACTCAGCTCAAAAGATACGACACCTGCCATGATGCTCTCCGTATTTGAGAACATGAAATTGAAAGAACCTAAAGATCATTTTACGGTTGGTATCGTTGATGATGTTACCTTCCTGTCATTGCCGCTGCTCCCCGAGATTAGTGTTACGAAAAAAGGAACATACGAAGCCAAATTCTATGGTCTTGGTGCCGACGGTACTGTAGGTGCAAATAAAAACTCCATCAAAATTATCGGTGAAACAACCGATAAATACTGCCAGGCATACTTTGCTTATGACTCCAAAAAATCGGGTGGTTTTACTGCATCACACCTTCGTTTTGGTGATGCACCCATCCGCGCACCGTATCTTGTAAACAACCCCGACTTTGTGGCCTGTCATGTTCCATCATACATCGATAAGTATGACATGATTCTTGGTCTTAAAAAAGGCGGTTCATTCCTGTTCAACAGCATCTGGGATGCCGAAGAAACAAAACGCCGTTTACCTGATCATTTTAAAAAATACCTTGCCGAGAACGAAATCAGATTCTATATCATCAACGCGACCAAAATTGCAGAAGAAATAGGACTGGGCAATCGCACCAACACTATCATGCAGTCGGCATTCTTCAAAGTTTCAAACGTTATCTCGTTTGAAATGGCCATCGACCATATGAAAACCGCTATCAAGAAAACATACGGACGCAAAGGCGAAGAGATTGTAAAGATGAATATTGCCTCTATTGAAAAAGGCGCCGAAGTTGAAGAAGTAGCCGTTCCTAAAGAATGGGCATCTATTGTTGTAAAAACAAAAACAGAAACCAGCAACGTTCCTAAGTTCATCCATGATGTGGTTGAACCTATCAATGCCATGAAAGGCGACTTGCTGCCGGTAAGCGCATTCAACGGACGCGAAGACGGAACCTTCCCCTGCGGGACTACCCGTTACGAAAAAAGAGGTATTGCCGTGAATGTTCCCGAATGGATTCCCGCAAACTGTATTCAGTGCAACCAGTGCGCGTATGTATGCCCTCACGCTTCTATCAGACCTTTCCTTATGACAGAAGAAGAAGTGAAAAACGCTCCTGCCGGAACAACTACTCTTAAAGCTATCGGTAAAGAACTTGACGGACTGCATTTCAGACTGCAGTTAAGCCCGCTCGATTGCACCGGATGCGGAAACTGCGCCGATGTTTGTCCTGCCAAGGTAAAAGCCCTTGAAATGAAACCGCTGGGTTCGCAACAGGCAGAGATTGCCCGCTGGGAGCATATGGAACATAAAGTGGGTTACAAACCTGCTGCATTCGATAAATTCAAAACATTTAAAAACAGTCAATTCGCACAGCCGTTGTTCGAGTTCTCCGGAGCTTGCGCAGGTTGCGGCGAAACACCGTATATCAAACTTATCACTCAGCTTTACGGCGAACGCATGATTGTTGCCAACGCTACAGGCTGTACCTCTATTTATGGCGGTTCTGCACCATCCACCCCTTATTCCGCAAATAAAGACGGTAAAGGTGTTGCCTGGGCAAACTCACTGTTTGAAGACAATGCGGAATATGGATTCGGTATTGCTCTCGGCGTGCGCAAAATGCGCGACCGCATTGCAAGACTGATGAAAGAAGCGATGGAGTCAAACCTGAGCGCAGGAGTTAAAGAAGCATTCACCGGCTGGCTCGATGGCATGAACAATGCCGAGGCATCTATGGCTGCAACCGAAAAAGTTCTTGCCGTGATGAAAGATGTAAATGATCCTATCGTTAAACAAATCACCGAACTGAAACAGTACCTCATCAAAAAATCTGTATGGGTATTTGGTGGCGACGGCTGGGCATATGATATCGGTTACGGCGGTCTCGACCATGTACTGGCATCAGGCGAAGACATCAATCTGCTGGTTGTTGATACCGAAGTGTATTCAAACACCGGTGGTCAGTCATCCAAATCCACACCTATCGGCGCAGTTGCAAAATTTGCTGCAGCAGGTAAACGCATCCGTAAAAAAGATCTTGGTATGATGGCCATGTCATACGGTTATGTTTATGTAGCACAGGTTGCTATGGGAGCCAATCCCGGTCAGTATTTCAGAGCACTGAAAGAAGCCGAAGCATATCCTGGACCTTCCATTATTATTGCATACGCACCCTGCATCAACCACGGTATCCGCTCGGGAATGAACAAAGCCCAGGAAGAGGCCGATAAAGCTGTAAAAGCAGGTTACTGGCATCTGTACAGGTACAATCCGCTGCACGAAGCCGAAGGAAAGAACCCATTCACGCTCGATTCGAAAGAACCGGCATGGGATGAATTCCAGGGATTCCTGGCAGGCGAAGTAAGGTACGTTTCACTCAAGCAGTCGTTCCCGAAAGAAGCAGACGAACTGTTTAAAGCAGCCGAAGAAGCCGCCAAGTGGAGATTCAGAAGCTATAAACGCCTTGCTGACGCAGATTATACAAAATAATAAACCCGTAAATCAATCTAAATAATAATCAGTAAACAACATATCAATATGGCAAACCTGAGCATTAAATACATGGGTATCGAACTTAAGAACCCATTGATTGTCGGGGCCTGTAATCTGGTAACCGATATAAAAAATCTCAAAAAGATAGAAGAAGCAGGCGCAGCAGCCGTTGTATACAAATCACTTTTTGAAGAACAAATCCAGCTCGAAGGACTCGAGCTGGAAAATGATATTGCCGAATACACCGAGCGCAATGCAGAAATGGTAAACCTGTTTCCCGACATCAAACATGCCGGTCCCGTGGAATACCTGATGCACCTTGCCGCAGCAAAGAAGAGCCTGACCATTCCGGTTATCGCCAGCCTCAATGCAGTATATCAGGATTCATGGATTGAGTATGCACAGAAAATTGAAGAGACCGGTGTTGACGGAATTGAACTCAATTTTTATTCGGTTCCCAAAAGTCTTGACATAACAGCTGCACAGATAGAAGACGAACAAGTGGAAATTTTGAAAGCGGTGAAGGCTGCCGTAAAAATTCCGGTAAGCGTGAAACTGAGCCCCTACTACAGCAATCCATTAAACATTGTAAGTAAAATGGATAAAGCCGGTGCCGGCGCATTCGTTTTATTCAATCGTCTTTTTCAGCCCGACATCGATATCGAAAAATTAGAGCAGCACTTCCCCTACAATCTCAGTAATGTTGAAGATAACAAGCTTGCCATGCATTTTGCAGGCCTTCTCTTCGGCGAGGTAAAAGGAACTATTTGCAGCAACACAGGCATCTTCACCGGCGAGGATATGATTAAAATGATTCTTTGTGGCGCAGACAGCGTGCAGGTTGTAAGCACTCTTTACAAAAATCATGTAACACAAATTACCACGATGCTTGATGAACTGAACGCATGGATGGATAAAAAAGGATATAAAACCATTGCCGACTTCAAAGGAAAACTTTCAAAGAAGAACAGCAAGGATCCTTTTGCCTACAAAAGAGCGCAGTATGTTGACATCATGATGAAATCAAACAGCATCTTTAAGAAATTCCCAATAGTATAACCGAATACAAATCAGAAAACGGCTATTATAATGAAAAAAACTATTGCACTTATTTTTCTCGCCGGCGCGTTGTTAGTGTCATGCACTCCCAAAAAGGAAAACACCGCTGATAAAAAATGTTGTAAAACTGACTCAAGCTGCTGCGCCAACGAACATTTGGTAATGGGCGTGCTCTACAGCCAGAAAGCAGCAGAATTCAGAGCGCTGACCTATCAGGCATATACCCTGGCCGGGATGATGCTGGAAAAGAATCTGGCCGATAAAGCAATCAAACAAAAACGCGCCGTTGTCCTCGATATTGATGAGACTGTTCTCGACAATAGCCCTTATGAAGCCAAATGTGCTGCCGAAGGAATCGGTTATCCCGAAAAATGGGACGACTGGTGCAATTTGGCAAAGGCAAAAGCAATCCCCGGCGTGGTTGATTTTTTGAAATATGCCGATTCAAAAGGTGTTGACATATATTATGTGACCAACCGCAAAGAAAACCTGAAAGACGCCACGATTAAAAATCTGAAAGAAACAGGTTGTCCTCAGGCAGATGAAAAGCACCTGATGCTCCGCGTTGAAGAAAACAGCAAAGAAGGCCGTCGTCAGGAAATCATGAAAACACATTACATTGCCCTGTTGATTGGTGATAATCTTGCTGATTTTGCGGTTGCTTTTGATGGTAAATTAAGCACTGAAAAAAGAGCACAGCTTACTGATAGTCTGAAGGCTGAATTTGGTCGTCGTTTTATTGTACTTCCGAATGCCATGTACGGAGACTGGGAAGGCGCAATCTACGATTGGGATTATAAAAAGTCAGCTGCCGAAAAGAAAAAAATCAGGCATGAAAAGCTTGAAAAATTCTAAGCAAAACACCCATTTTTTATAGGTTAAAGTTACGTTAAAGCCCTGCCAATGTTTGGTGGGGCTTTTTTTATTTATTATTTTTGTACAGATTTATTCTAAATAAGATAATTAAGAATTTGATTAATTGATTTTTGGGTATAGGTTCTTTGATTATTGATTTTCTGCTTTTGCACAAAATAAAAAATGATTTTCATAACCGGTCAGTACTGCATTTTACTACGACACTTGATAATCGACCGGACTCGAACTGCTTATATACTGTGCAAAAGCAAGCTATTTGAAAAACGAAAGAGACCTGTTCTGATGTAGACGTTTCAGGTCGGAACTAAATCAACTGTTGAGCTTAAAAGCCATTCCTTTAAGGAGTGGCTTTTTTTTTGTGATTATCAATCCTGATAAAAAACTGTGGGTATTTGTTGCATCGGGTTTATTTGTTGGGTATCTTTGGCTTCATAGAACCTAATCTAATATTCGACCAATATGAAAAAATACACACTTATTCTGGCTACGTTTTTGCTGGTTCTTTTTACTGCCAACGTTGCAAAAACACAAACATTAAAACCCACACTGAAGTTTGATGATGAACCGCGCACCCACAACGTTCACATCGCATCCGACGGTCAATACCTGTATTCCGTAAACGGCGGAAAGCAGATGGAAGGACAAATCAGCCGGTTCTCTCTTGAAGGTAAATGGATCGCAAGTTTTGATATCGACCTCGACATGCGCTCTATTATGTATAATGGTAAAGACAAAAAGTTCTATGTGTGCACTTACGAACGGAAAATTTATCGGTTAACAGACATTGAAAAAGGAACCTACGAACTGGTACTTGATGGTATATACGATAACGAACAGGCCAATCTTGCCTTAAGTCCCGACGGTAAGTACTTATATTATTTTGACGCAGGAACCTTGAAAATATTCAAGTTCCCCGGCGGCAAACTCAGCAAAACAATTACCGGGCTTGATTGCGGTAAAGAGGTTGGTGATGGCAGTTCGGCGGTAGCCGTTGATGCCAAACATATCTACACATGGAATGCAGCCTACGGTCTTGTATTTATCTATGACCTTAAAGGAAAAAAAATAAAATCGGTTACAATAAAAGAGGGTACTTACGGGTTCTCTTTGTCTGTAGCCAACGGACTGGTATTTGTTTCTAAAGACGGGGATTATGAAACAGGCACCTGGTTTGGATATGATGTCTGGACCAAATAAGCCTCAGTATCGCTGCTGATAATTCATTGTCGAAACCGTCAAATCCTGCCAATGGAAAAGATTGCCGTTTTACAGAAAAAATTTGAGCCTATTTCTTTAAAAGAAATGGACTATGTTCAATTGATGAACAGAGTAGATTCCAAGTATATTGCAAATTTCAGCAGCTTACACTTATTGCTTGAAGGCGCATGGAATCATGGTTATCGTATTCTCGAAATTGAAGGGAATCGCACGTTCAACTATCTCACCACGTATTACGACACCCCCGATTATAAATTTTATTACGATCATCATAACGCACGTTCAAACCGCATAAAAGTGAGAACCCGTGCATATCTCAACACAGAACAATATTTTATTGAAATAAAAATAAAAAACAATAAAGGCAAGACTGCCAAGAAAAGAAAAGAAATAATTTCAGCCGGTCTTGGCCTGGACGAAAAAGACTATAAATACATTAATAAAGTATCGGAGGGAGAATATAATGACCTCGAACCGAAACTTTCCAGTGAGTTTTCTCGTTTCACCCTTGTTAATATCGAGAATAAGGAGCGCGTGACTTTTGACTTCGGAATAACATTTTCATACAACGAAGAAAAAGTGCCGTTGAAATCGCTGCTTATAATTGAGATTAAACAGGAAAGTGCCAGTGCCCGTGATAACTTCACGGAAATGCTGAGGCGGGAACGGATACCCATCACGAATTTCAGCAAGTACTGCATCGGTGTTGTCCTGTTGCACAAAGATGTGAAGTATAATAATTTCAAATCAAAAGTTTTAAAAATAAACAGGATTTGCAATGGCTGTCTTACTCTTAAACACAATCAATGATGTAACCTTTCTTGGGATAAACCTGATTAATGTTGAGGATTTCGCGGATCTTGTGATCCGCTTTTTCTTTAATACGCTGGTCTGTTTTATTCTTATCAGGCTTTTATATTATAAAAGAAGCCGTCGCAAAGATTACCTGTTCACGTATTTTCTGATAACAACCATTGTATTTCTATTGTGCTGCTTACTCGGAAACGTGAAGCTGCAGCTTGGATTTGCACTCGGATTATTTGCCGTTTTCGGAATTTTGCGCTATCGCACCAATCCTATTCCCATCAAGGAAATGACTTACCTGTTTGTACTCATAGGCATTTCGGTTATTAATGCCCTTGCAAACAAAAAAATCAGTGTTGCGGAATTGTTTTTTACCAATTTTGCGCTTGTATTTATTACCTGGGGACTGGAATTTGTATGGCTTTCAAGAACAGAATCGCGTAAGCTGGTTATTTACGAAAAGATTGAAAATATAAAACCCGAAAACAGGACACGCCTGATAGAAGACCTTCAAATCAGACTTGGCGTGAAAATAAACCGCGTGGATGTTGGTCGTGTTGACCTTATGAAAGACGCGGCACAGGTAATTGTTTATTACGTAAAAGCAGACAACTTGCCCAACCTTGCCGACGATTTGTACGGCGGAGGCGGCGATGATGATGACTGATTAATAAAAAAGAGAGGCTCGGGAGCGCCTCTCTTTTTTTTACTAAAATATTTTTTTGGGATTTAATAGATGATTAAATCAAATGGCAGCCGTGCCTGAACACCGCTTACTTTCGACATATTTTTCAGATACTGGTAATACACATAATTCTCACCCAGTTCCTTTTTAATCATTGCATCACCGCCTTCACCGGTCATTTGTTCAATAATCTGGGTAAACGGATCTTTTTGCTTGGGATAATTTACGAGCTTATAATCGGTAATGTTTGCAAGACCTGCAGCCACTTCAATCGCCTTGTCAATTCCACCAAAATCGTCGATGAGCCCGATGCGTTTTGCATCCACACCACTCCAAACGCGGCCCTGACCAATGCTGTCAACCTGGGCTGTGGTCATTTTACGTCCATCGGCCACATGCTTGATAAATATCTGATAAATATGCTCTATCTCATTCTGCAAAACTTTGGTTTCATATTCATCCATAGGACGTGCGGTCGACATAAAATCAGAATGCTCATTGGTATTTACGCCATCGAATGTAATCCCGAGTTTGTTTTTAAAGAATTTCTCCATATTCGGGATAAGTCCGAAAACACCGATAGAACCGGTAATTGTGTTGGGGTCGGCAATGATTTTATTCGCCGCGCAAGCAATATAATATCCGCCTGATGCAGCCACATCGCCCATAGAAACAACCACCGGTTTTTCTTTACGTGCCAGTTCCACTTCGCGCCAGATAATTTCCGATGCCAGAGCGCTGCCCCCCGGAGAGTTCACGCGAAGTACAATTGCTTTAACCGATTTATCGGTACGTGCAGCACGAATTGCTTCCGATATGCGGTCGGAGCCAATAGTCTGATCATCGCCTTCACCGCTCTGTATCTGACCTACAGCATATACAACCGCTATTTTTTCTTTCTTAAGTTTGTTTTCGACTCTGGTGCCTTTTGCATTTTTATATTTTGCAATGCTCACAAAATTAATCTTGTCATTATCACCAATGCCAAGGTCTTTGCGAAGTTCTGCCTGCATTTCATCTTTATATTTGAGCCCGTCCACCATTTTATATTTTAAGGCATCGGCGCCGGTTTGTACCAGCAGGCTGTCGGCAATTACTTTCAGCTTTGCGGAAGTCAGTTTGCGTTCTTTTGCCATATTGGTAACCATATAATCCCAGATAGATCCAACATATTTTTCCACCTGCTCACGGTTTGCATCGCTCATTTTATCCATGATGAACGGCTCTATGGCACTTTTGAATTTACCATGACGAATTACCTGTGCCTGCACTTCAAGTTTCTCAAGCGTGCCTTTGAAAAACATCATTTGTGCCGACAATCCTTTGAAAATAATGAAGCCTTCGGGATTCATGAAAATTTTATCGGCAGCAGTTGCCAGATAATATGCTCCTTGCGAATAGCCTTCGCTGTAAGCATAAATAAATTTCCCCGATTTTTTGAATTCGAGCAGGGCATTCCGTATTTCTTCAATCGTAGCAATGCCCGAAGGAATGTTTGTTATATCAAGATAAATGCCTTTGATACGATCGTCGCTGGCAGCTTTTTTAAGGCTTTTGAGAATGTCGTCGAGCCCGGGATTATTCATTGATTTCATACTTCCGAAATCAAAATTCTGGAACGGATTTGACGGAGCCCTTTCATAAATAGGCTGATCGAGTTTAAGTGTTAGAATCGATTTATCTTTAATCTGAATAACCTGCTTTGACGATAATGATGCCACAGAAGCAACCATTATAAAAAAGAATAGTCCGCAGATGATGCAAACCAGGAGGTATCCCACCATGGATGCAAACATAAATTTAAAAAACTGTTTCATAGAAATTGAGATTAGGTATGTGAATACAATTTTACTAAGAATTTTGATAAAAAGGCACACTATGTATACCCGATTTGTTAAATTTCCGGGGACAATAATATGAATTTGACATTTATGACGTTGTCAGCCCTTGAAAGTTACAGCGTTGAATAACTTTTCAATAGATTTGAACAGGCATAAATCTGAATACAGGAATTATTATTTTTACAAAACGGAAGTGGGAAAATGGCATGTACTTACCTATTATTAGGCAGTAATCTTGGCAACAGCCTGAATATCTTGAAGAAGGCAATCGAAATGATAAGCCGGGAAGCAGGAGCGCCAAAAGCATTTTCATCAGTTTACGAAACAGCTCCCTGGGGCGATGTATCAGGAAACAATTTTTATAATTGCGTTGTTTTAATTGATACAAAACTGGAACCGCAGGCGTTGCTCGAAGTACTGCTCCGTATAGAATCAGAATTAGGGCGCGTCCGTATAGAAAACAAGCCGGAGCCGAGGACGATAGATATTGACATACTGCTTTACAACGATGTGGTAATAAACGAACATGGGCTGCAGGTACCACATCCGAAGATGCATTTACGGCGGTTCACGCTTGAACCTATGGCTGAAGTGGCTCCCGGAGTGATTCATCCCGTAATCGGGAAAAGTATGATGCAATTAACAGAAGAATGCAGCGACACATTGCAGGTGACAAAAATTTTTGACAACAACATATTCCGGAATTAATGCTGGGCCGATGACATACAATTACATTGCAATAGAAGGAAATATTGGCGCAGGCAAAACATCGCTGGCAACAAGAATATCACAGGATTTCAACGCCCGGCTTATACTTGAGCAGTTTGAGGATAACGCCTTTCTGCCAAAGTTTTATCGCGACCCCCAGAAGTATGCTTTTCCACTTGAACTTTCATTTCTTTCATCACGCTATCAGCAGCTCAAAGAGCAATTATCGCAAGGCGATCTTTTTAAAAGTTTTACTGTTTCCGATTATTTCATTTATAAATCGCTGATTTTTGCCCGCAAAACATTGCAGGATGACGAACTGAGCCTTTACACGCGTTTATATTTCATCATCAATTCGGTACTTCCACGGCCCGACTTACTGGTGTATCTTTATGTAAGTGTGAAGCGCTTAAAATGCAACATTGTAAAGCGTGGTCGCAGCTATGAACAGGATATCGAAAGCGAATACTTATCGAAAATTCAGGATGGTTATTTTGAATTCATCAATCAGCAGCAGGATTTGCGTGTGCTTATTATAGATGTGAATGAAATTGATTTCGTAAAAAACCCCGACGATTATAAACTCATTGTCGATACCATAATGCAGGAGTATTCGGTTGGGGTTCACCGCATCTCGCTCAAAGGCTCTAACAGCAGCACTTCCGAAGAATGCAGCGCCCAAAAATGCGGTGAACAGTATACTGCACAAAAATAAAAAAGACCATCCTTTGCAGGACAGCCTTTTAATAATTAATGAGGTGGAATATTATTCCTTGGGGGCCTGTTCAGGATTATGCGTACAGGCACTTTTAATCGTTGTTCCGGCAGGTGTATATTCAGTGCGGTAGCCTAATTTTTCAATAGCAGCAACCAGCTTATCCTGATTTGTTTTGTCGACGTCATAAACAATGGTTACTATCTTCGTATCAAGGTCGGCAACAACAGTTTTCACACCGGGTTCTTTCACTATTTCCGTTTCAATATTTGCCTTGCCGTTGGGACAATGAAAACCGGTTTTTATTTTAGCTTCCTTGGTTGCAGTTTGCGCCATTATTGAGGTACAAAAAAGCAGTAATAACGGAAGTATAATTAATTTAATTGCGGTTCTTTTCATGATAAACAAGTATTTTGTTTTGATTATTTTTCAAAAATAAACGTGCTGGAACCAATGTTATTACCATCCACAAAAATGTCGATATAATAAGTGCCCACGGTAAAGTCTTTGGCTTTTTTCCAGTAGCTGCAAAGGTCAATCGGTTTGTTTGTATAATTGATTTGCTCTTTAACAGAATACTGAAGTTTTTTACCCTGATATTCGAAGGAATATTCATCGCCGGTACCCAGGCTGAGAATACTGCCACTGGGTTCAGCAATTCTCAAGTATACAGTTTTTGGACCCGGAGTCGTGAGTGGATTTTCGCCAATGGTGAAACAAACACGAAGTCTGTCGGCACGTTTTGCTTTTTTGGTGGGAAGTTCTTTGCCCGATGATTTTGAAATAATACCGCCTGCATTGATGTCGTAGCTGGTAAGAACAGAACCTTTGTTCACTTTATCGCTCAGGTTGGTGTTCTGGTTTGACAGTTCTTTATTTTCAACGGTTGCCGAATCAAGCTGGGTTTTAATATTGAAGTTGGTTTCAATCAATTCTTTATTCTGAGATTTCAGCTGTTCAATCTGCTGTTCATATTCTTTCAGCCGGCCTTCCATGGCCGCAACTTTACCTTTATATACTTCTATAGAGCCGCTGCTTTTTTTAACTTTTTCGAGCAATGTGCTGACACGTTCTTTTTCTTTGTTGAACATATCGCTCAACTCGGTATTTTCCTTGCTCAGCTTATCATAATCTGCTTTAAGCCCTTCGAGCTTGGTAATGAGTTGCCCCTTTTCGTCATTCACAGCCTGCTTTTCAATAGTAATCGTTTCTATCTGTTTTGTGGCGGTGAGAAGTCGCCATCCAAGAATGGCAATTACTAATAAAAGCACAAACGAAAGCCACATAAACCAGTTTACTTTACTTTTTTCTGCCACGGGGGCATTTTCCTGAGTATCCATAAATTGTTGAATTTTGAGGTTATTATTAATTATTTTATAATTCTATTCAAGTGAAAAACTGCCCGGTGTAATTGCTTTATCAAGGTACACTTCTACGGAATATTTTCCTTTTTTATACTGTTCCGTACGCGTAAGGTACATGCAAAGATCGAGTGGATTTCCATCAAAATAAAAGCTTTTGCGCATCGAGTACATCAACTTTTTTCCCTGCCATTCAAATTCACCCGAACCGCCCGTATTATCAAGTAAAACAATGCCACTTTGGTCGATTATTCTTACATACGCTACTTTCGATCCTTTATCTGCTGAATAATTTTGCAATACCCTGAAACATACCCTGATCTTTGATACTTTGGTTGTCTCTCTTACCGGTGTTTCTTTTTGATCAATGCCTTCGGCAGCAAGTTTTCCAATTCCCAGATCGTTTTTGCTGACGGTGTGAGTTTTGTTATCAGCGCCTGTCTTTACTTTGAGCAAGGAGTCGTAACTTATCTTATAACGATTCGATGAAGAAAGCAACTTTCTGTTTTCCGCTTCCAAATCTCTGATTTTTTCTTTGAATACCTGCAGAGAAATCTCAAGCTTTGTGACATCGGTTTTAACTTTATCTGTATTATTCTTCTCCCCTTCCACGTCGTTCAGCATGCTGTGCAGCTTTTCCTTTTCACGGCTGAAGAGCGAATCGAGCCCTTCATATTCGCTTCCAAGTTCATCATACTGCTTTTCCAGATTCTGGAGGTACAGTTTGAATCGTTGATTATCTGTAACAGCTTTCTCGGCTACTACACGATTTGCAATACTGGTTCTTGTACTGAAGTACACATAAATCAAAAACCCGGTTGACAGAAAAAATAACGATGCAAGAAAGATAAGAACACGAATTCTCACTTTTGATTTACCGTTGTTGTTTTTTTCTGAAACCGGCAGATTTTCTTGCCGTTCCATGGTATTTTGGTTTTGTTGATTTTTTTATTTCAGCGTTAGCTGAGTCTGGCCAATCTCCTGACCGCCTGTAAAGATAGCAAAATGATAAGTTCCGGCGACAATACGATCGGTTTTTTCGTAATACAGTGAAATATCAATCGGCTTACTTTGATAATTAACCGTCGTTTTTAAGGAATACATAATAGCTTTACCTTCAAAATCAAATTCCCCACCGTCGTTTAGTATTTGATTGTCGGGGCGGGCAATGCGAATATATACTTCTTTCGGACCTTCCGATACCAACGGATTCTTGGCAAGAGTAAACGTAATTTTTATTTTATCAGCTTTTTTGGCTCTGTCGGTTGCTTCCTCCTTTTTACCTCTGAATTTGATTGCCTCAGCTTTTATTGAATAGGCGGCCAGCACGGCGGCTTTGGTTATCTGCTCTTTCAGGTCTTCTTTATCTTTCGTCAGCGCGGCACTTTTTTGCTTCTCATCTTTGATGTTATCTTCCATGCCGGCAATTTCCGTTTTAAGCTCTTTATTTTCTTTAAGGAGTTTGTCAATCTGCGCAACATAATCCTGGGTTATTCCGCGCAAGTAATCCAGTTTTTTCTGGATTTGATTTTTGCCGGCATTACTCACGATAAGTTTTTGTATTTCTGTTGCCTGAGCCTGAATCATGCTGTCTTTTGCAATCAGCGCCGTACTCATACTGCCATATTCTTTTTTAATCTTATCGTGTATTGTAATAAGACTGTCAAGCTGGTGCTGCAAACCCTGCCGTTCACCAACCGCTTTTTCCTTTTCTACAATAAAGGTATTTACTCTTGTTTTGGTGACAATCAACTGCCACAACAAAACCACAATAATCAGGGAAAGAACCCCGATAATGACCTGATGTACTCTCAGGCTTTTTTTATTTGTATTTTCTTCACTCATAAGGCATACGGTAATATGGCGGCAAAGATATTTATTTTTTTTTGATAGTCTTGCATCAACAACGTCAAATAATCAATTAGTTTTGAATAAAAAAACTATGAAGGGAGCAAACCTTTTCTACGACCTTTTTGCCGTTTTTTTTCCGAGAACCTGCGCAGCCTGCGAAACAACGCTGCTTAAGCACGAACGCGTTATCTGCAGCTATTGCGAATTCAATCTTCCGCGCACCGGTTTTCATCTTGAAGAAGAAAACGCCGTAAGCGCTGCCTTCTGGGGCAGAGCAATCATTAACCGCGCTGCGGCATTTTATTATTTCAACAAAGGCAACAAAGTACAAACGATGATTCATAAACTTAAGTATAAAGGTCGAAAAGATGTTGGAATGCGCATAGGAGAAATCTATGGAAAAGAGCTGGCTAAAGCCCCTTCATTTTCTTCTGCCGACCTGATTATTCCGGTACCATTACATCCAAAACGCCAGCGAAAAAGAGGATACAACCAAAGTGAGTGTTTTGCAAACGGGCTGGCACTGTCAATGAACGCCAAAGTAAATACTACCGCGCTTATCAGAACCGTTGCGTCACAAACACAGACAAAAAAATCGAGGATGAGCCGTTGGGACAACGTAAGCGAAATATTTGAAGTGAAAAGACCGGAAGAATTAGCAGGAAAAAATATTTTATTAGTCGACGATGTAATGACGACCGGCGCCACCCTCGAAGCCTGTGCAATGCGGATTCTTACCGTTCCCGGAACTAAAATCTGTATTGCAACCATAGCATGTGCTATAAAATAAGCTCAATCATAGCGCTTTAATATATGGATATTATTGTTATTTCACGACTTTCGTCCTTTTTAATAGTACATTTGATGGTTACATTACGTTTATGGTAACCGTTGTAGAAATCGATATTAATAAAGTAGCATCGCGTGTTGAAGTATTTTATATCCGCACGCAGGTTTTTATTTTTGAGCAGGGCGTTGATCCATCGTTAGAGTACGATGAATTTGACGACAATGCACATCATTATCTTGCCCTTGAAAACGAAACATCTGTTGGTGCTGCCCGATGGAGATACACAGATGAAGGTATAAAGCTTGAACGATTTGCTGTTTTGGCAGCGTTCAGAAATTGTGGTGTTGGTGCCGCCATTCTAAAGAAGGTAATGGAAGATGTAAGACCACTCTCTAAAAAAATATACCTGCACGCACAAATAAAGGCTGTGCCTTTTTATGAAAGGTATGGTTTCGTTAAAGAAGGGGATGAATTTACAGAAGCCGGAATGAAACACTTTGCCATGGTATGGAAAGACCAAACCGGATTCTGAACTTCACAATTCGAGCGGAAAAGCTAATATCGGCGTTCATCTTAAACAGACAACAGGATTCTTATAATACAGGTATTTTCAAACTTTCAGTTTGTCCTTCAGCACGAACGTTGAGATAATAAATACCGCCACTTAAATGTCCTGTATTTATTGATGATGCGAATTTTTCATCGCATGAAGCGTCAAACCTTGTGCTCCCTATTTTCTTCCCGGAAATATCAAACAACGAAACATCATAAGACGTGCCTGCCTTGAGGTTCATGCTAAATTTAATTTCATTGGTTGACGCATCAGGATAAGCATAATTAATTATCGTATTTTTTTTTTCGGTGCCCTCTATGCCCAGCTGGCTCCCGTTAATCGGACTTCCGGCTTCATACCATGCAGTATAAATCAGGTCTGCCAACGATACCGCCGCGTGCTGAAATAATATTTTTGTGCAATTGCTGGTTTTAGCCCATAATGCATCATAATACACAGTGGATGTATCGTTGCCGGCAAGCGCTAAGGCATACGTATCAGCCATCAGCACTGTATCAACATACTGAAAATTACTATAAATGTAATTGAAGACATACTGGTTCACATCGGGCACATAATGTACTGCTTGCCCTGTGATACTTATCTGGCCAATGTAATACCAAATCATATCCGATTCATAGCGCGAATGTATTCCATCCTGTCCCGTGAGCTGCCCGTCGTAATTCGCGCATATATGCAGCGGCATGTGACCGTCGGCAACATAATGACCAAGGTCAGAAGCAAACAGCATCGCTTTATGCCAGTCGTGACGGATAAAAGCATTTTTCAGCGAGTCAAAAGTTACCATCGTTGCCCAGGGCAGAATACCCGTGTTATACACAAAATAACTTCCGTGTATCATAATGGCTGAATCAAGCGTTGAAGGAATGCGGCCTGTGCCAACAAATTCCGAGTAATCGTCGATATCAATATAATGTTTCGGCGACTCAGTACTGTCCGTGTATTTTCTGTCATCGGCATCCGATGCATGAGCTGCAAGAGAATCGGCCCAAACAGTAAAAGAATTCATCTCAAACGGAAACGACAAGGTCGATTTTTTATTGATTTTTTTATGACCACTCCAACCCCAGCTTCCAAGCAGAATAGTGAGTGCGAGTAAGACGAAAGTGCGAATAATAGTTCTGTTCATCACGATTAATTTTGACAAAGGTATTGAAAAATGAGGGATTTCCCCATCTTTTTGCTATTTTTGCAGTAAATTCATAAGCACCTAATTGTTTATAACATATACTATTACGAACATGCGAAAAATAATTACTACTGCGGCATTCATTCTGTTCCTTTTCCAGGGATGGGTTTTTGGACAGGGAACTTCTATTAATACTACCGGCGCTCCGGCCGATCCTTCAGCTATGATTGATGTGAGCAGCCTTGATAAAGGAGCATTGCTGCCACGCATGACAGATGCTCAACGCAATGCCATCACAAACCCTGCGGAAGGCTTACTTATTTTCAACACGACCACAAAATGTTTCAATGTTTTTAAAACAGGTGCATGGTTTGAACTGTGCGGCAACTGCCTCACACCACCCACACCCGTAATAGGAAGTAACAGCCCGGTTTGTGCAGGCGATACGCTCAAACTTACGGCATCCACCATTCCAAATGCCACGTTTCAATGGACAGGTCCCAACGGATTTTCATCCACACTTCAAAATCCTAAATTACCAAATTCCACTTCAGCAGAAGCAGGTATTTATTCACTCACAGCAAGTGTTAGCGGTTGCAACAGCGCAGCAACCTCTGTATTCGTAAGCGTTAATTTGCTGCCTGTTTCGACATTTACATATTTACCAAACCCTATTCCGCTTAATCAAAATATTACCTTTTCGCCTGCGACTTCCGGAGCCGCTTATAGCTGGACATTTCAGAGCGGAACCCCTGCTACCAGTACCGTTCAGAATCCGGTTGTACAATGGACTTCTACCGGTACATACAGTGTTAGCTTAACGGTTACTCAGAACGGTTGTTCATCATCGACAACAAGCACTGTTACACCCACAAACTGCACCAACCTTCACGGAACGCAGACATTCAGTTATACCGGCGGTGTTCAGACATTCACAGTTCCAACCTGCGTTTCACTTGTGACTATTGAGGTTTGGGGTGGTCGTGGTGGTAATTCAATTCAGAATGGTGTTGCACCCAACTGGGATCATTATGGTGGATTAGGAGGCTATGCTAAAGGCGACCTTGCCGTAACTGCCGGACAGGTATTGAATATTTACGCAGGAGGTCAGGGTGGCGATGCCCCGAGCGACGTCTATATCACTCCTATTTGCGTTCGCGCCGGATGGAATGGTGGCGGCTGCGCAACAGAGAATCGTGACGGTGCCGGTGGTGGCGCCAGCGATGTTCGCGTTGGCGGAACAACATTAAACGACCGGGTTATTGTTGGCGGAGCCGGCGGCGGCGCCGACCAATCGCAGGGCAATGGTGGTGCAGGCGGTTATCCAAGCGGAACCAATGGTTTCGGCGATCCTTCAGGATACGGATATGGAGGTACACAAACAGCCGGCGGTCAACAGGGAACGTATCAGGGCGGTGCAACTCCGGGCACATTCGGTATCGGAGGCAATGGCGGAACAACGTACGCTCCCGGCGGCGGCGGCGGCTGGTATGGCGGCGGCGGCGGTACCGATGTTGGTGGCGGTGGCGGTGGCTCTTCCTATATTGGAGGCGTTACAAATACATCTACCCAAAACGGTATCTGGTCAGGAGATGGCAAAGTTGTTATTACCTGGTAAATCAGGTAACAGAAAATTTGAAACATTTAATTTCTTTTCTTAAATACTACCCGTAATGAACTTTCTGAAGGTCTTACCATTTGCGCTTTTAATGACAATAGCAAGCGCAGCTTTTTCTCAAGGAACTGCCATAAACAGCACCGGTGCAGCACCCGACGCTTCTGCCGGACTGGATGTAGATTTCAGTAACCGTGGTATGCTGGCTCCACGTCTTACCGATGCTCAGCGAAACGCGATTGTAAATCCCGCAGAGGGTTTATTTATTTTTAATCTCACTTCCGGATGTTTCAATTATTACCATGGGGGTGCCTGGTTTCAATGGTGTGGCAATTGTATTCCTCCGGCATCTCCTGTTGCGGGCAGCAACAGCCCTGTATGTTCCGGAAATGCCGTAAATCTGACGGCATCTTCAGTTCCCGGAGCATCCTATTCATGGACCGGACCAAACGGCTTTACGTCTACCGCTCAAAACCCTGCTATAGCCAATGCACAAACGGCAGCATCGGGCGTGTATTCCGTTTCTGTTGTGCTTGGCGGATGCCCGAGCGCGCCGTCTACCGTAAATGTTACCGTAAACCAAACTCCGGTTTCAAGTTTCAGTGCATCGCCGAGTCAGGGCAGCATCAATCAGGACGTAACCTTCACACCAACGGTCACAGGAGCGGTTTATCTATGGAAATTCCAGAGCGGAAATCCCTCCACAAGTACGGTGCAGAACCCCTTAGTACAATGGTCATCAACCGGAACGTTTAACGTAAGCCTGGTTGTTACGGCCAATGGCTGCACTTCAGATACGACACATTCCACCATTACAATCAGCACGTGCGCTCACAGCAGCCAGACGTTTTCGTATACCGGCAGCATTGTAACATGGACAGTTCCCACGAATATTTGTTCTCCTGCCACCATTGAAGTTAAAGGCGGCGAAGGCGGACAAAACTTTTTTAACGACCGTATTACCGGCAAAGGCGCGATTATTAAAGGTGATTTTGTTCTTACCGGAGGTCAGCAATTGCGGATAATTGTAGGTCAGCAAGGGCTCACAGGTGTGAGCAATCCTTACGGAGCAGGCTCCGGCGGCGGCGCATCAGCTGTATCTGTGGTAGGCAGCAGCACGCCGCTTATAGTTGCAGGCGGCGGCGGCGGTTGCGGCGGAAGGCAAAGCACCTATTACGACGGCGGTCCGGCACAAACCGGGAATAACGGCGGAAGCGCGTATCCGGGCGGACCATCTGTTGGCGGAACAAGCGGTAATGGCGGTAATGGCGGTATCGGTCATCAGCATTGCGGCGCAGCAGGTGGCGGATGGTACACTGCCGGTGGCAATACTATTTCTGATGCTACATGCGGCAGTGCGCTCAACGGAACCGCGGCAGGCGGTATTGGCGGCTCTTACGGCAACACAGGCGGTTTCGGCAGCGGCGGCGGCAGCAATATTGCAGGTGGCGGCGGCGGTGGTTACTCAGGTGGTGCCGGCGGCGACCAGACCTCGGGCTGGAATGAATGGGGCGGCGGCGGCGGCGGCTCATTCAACACAGGTACCAACCAATCGAATACGGTAGGCAACACCGGAAATGGTGTAGTAACGATAACGTGGTAGAAAAACTGTAGATAATTCAGCTAAAAATGCGGTCACGGCAAGCTTTCGCAAACCGTGAACCGCATCAAATAAAGTTTAACCCAAACCAGATTTTTGTTCGTTTAAATATTCATCATTTCACAAACGCCCGGCTGACAGTGCTTCCGTCATCCATAAGTAAAACGAGGCGGTAAACTCCTGAAGCTAGTTTTTGATTGTCAATCGTAATTTCATTTTCGCCAATTGTGAGTTCAATATCCTTTTCAGAAAGTTGCCTTCCGGTAATATCAAATACCTGCATTTGCATGCCTGTAGGCTTTTTAACGCCCAAACGAATTGCGGCATTTTCATTCACAGGGTTCGGAAAAATTTCACTTATAAATGAAAGTGATGGTTCCGCAACTTCAACCCCCGCAACCACATTATTCCCGGTTACGGTAAACACCAAATTAGTAACTGTTGGATTAGCGGCACTGATGGTTATTGTGATGGGTGTAGTTGTTTTTCCTGCTATTTCAGGATAAATAATATAGGTGCCGTAAGCAATTCCTGAAAAGGAAAATCCTCCATACTGATCGGTATTCATGTATGTAAGCACGTTGCCGGCGTTATCTTGCAGCATTATTTCAACACCTGCAAGCGGACCCGTTTTGGCGCCCTGCTGAATAATCCCGCCTATCTGGCCTTGTCCGGGGCTGGGACCGGGAATGGCAAGTAAATGAATGTCCTCACCATAAAGATCCATATTCAGATTTATAATGGTGGCATTTGACCAGTTCAACACATCGCCATAATAGGTGGGTGCGTAATTTCCAAATTCAGATGATACAGACGATGGCTCGCATTTTACATAATAATCAGCCGCCGGCTGCTGCATGAAAAAATAATAACCGAGGGTATCAAAATTCATCCATCCTGCCTGTGTTATATTTTGTCCGTTTATAACCGAAAGGGTGGAGTTTCCGTTATCAAGCGGCAATAAGCCTGCAAAAACCTGCCCGGCCAAAATAAAGCCCGGATAGG
Source organism: Bacteroidota bacterium (assembly GCA_037133915.1). Taxonomy (NCBI): domain Bacteria; kingdom Pseudomonadati; phylum Bacteroidota; species Bacteroidota bacterium. Next base: position 28,497 of record JBAXND010000014.1, on the reverse strand, counting down.
TTACATGAATTGTATCGGAAGTACATGCTGTTAAAGGATTTGCGCAAGGCGCATTAGAGGTCATTATGCAACATATTAAATCTCCATTCGCAAGGCTGTCATTTGAATACGTAATAGAATTTGTACCCACTGCAACGCCATTGAGCGACCATTGAAACACAGGTGCTGTTCCGCCATTGCCGGGATATGCAGTATAAACTACGTTCGTGCCATAGTTTACAATACCTGCAGGTGATGCGATGATACTTACACTCGGCACAACATTATTATTCACGACAACATTTACTGTGGCTGTTGCTGTTCCGCAACTGTTGGTTGCGCTCAACTTATAGATTCCTGCTTGCGCGGCGGTTGTGATTGTGAATGCTGCCGGGTTTTGTGCCGTTGAGGTGTATGAATTTGGTCCACTCCAATTCCAGCTTGTTACGCCGGTTCCGGCGCCAGTCAATGTAAGCGTGCTGCCCAAACAAACCGGGTTTGGGTTTGCAACAGCGGTTACTGCGGCAGGGGGCGTATTTACAACTATTACAATTGTATCTGTCATTCTAGCACAACCATGGACATCTGTAACCATTGCCCAGTAGTTTCCGCTTTGGTTTACACTGATGGTGGAATTTACCGATCCCGTTGACCATACTATAGTTTGTATATTCGGAATACAGCAAGGGGCTAATTGCAAAGACGTTCCCTGGCAAATTGTCGTATCATTATAATTAAGATGTCTGTCCGGAGACGTCAGCGTAATGATATTTGAAATTACAAAATTAGGGTTCGCACAAATTAATGACGACGTCATCTCGCACCACACACTGTCACCTGACGATAACGTACTTGACGTATATGTTGATGTATTTGCGCCAACATTTATCCCGTTTACTTTCCATTGCCACGATGGTGATGTTCCGCCATTGACAGATGTTGCAGAAAAAGCAATCGGCATACCACTGCAAAGTGCGCCGGGAGGATTGGCCACAATGCTTATTGATGGCACCGCTCCAGTGCTAAAACTCCAGCCGGTATTATTACCATTATCTATACTGTTGGCTCCGGCATTAAAACCGGCACCGCCCGTTGCTTTACTATCCTGCAGGTTTATATAATCCAAAGACACACAACCCGAGGCTTTGTAAATACTAGCCTGACTTCCCGGTATTGATGCATTGATTGTAATTAGATTTGCCGGTGCGCCTGTTGCCGACAAGGTGGCCGTCGCATTCAGTGTTTGTGTTTTTGCAGATTGCAATGTGTATGTTTTAGCCGGAGCAAATGACAAAGTCCCGCTGTATGAATTGTTTCCATTTATATTTGCACTTCCAGTGAAAGAAACATTATAGAAATTGCACGTATTCCCGCTTCCGTTATTAAGCGTTCCGGTTATCGAAGCATTTGTCCATTGGAGGTTGTAGAAGGTGAGGGCATTCCCTGTAAGCATATCAAGAGTCGGTGCAGAACTTCCCGAAAAAATAAATGTCGAGGCTCCGGAATTAAAAATAAGTCCCGAAGGATTAATCGTACTTCCCGCACCGGTAAGGGTTACTATCGAGCTACCAAGATAAAGTGCTCTTGCATTTGTAAAATTCTCATTGAGAAAAGTACAGCGAACACTGTTATTATTCGTGTTAAGTGTTCCGTAAGAATGGTCTATTTCACCTGTTGTAATAAAATTATCCATCAGTGTCCACAGACCTCCGTTGCCACTGAAGTGTACAGTATTGCTGAATTGCTTTCCGGCCATTGTTATCGATTTACCGGTTGTTGTGGCTTCAAAATAAATTTTGCCTGAAAAGTTTTGTGTCATTGCGGAAATAAATTTCAGGCTTCCGTAAATCGATAATGTATTTGCTGAAGAACCTGACAATACAGGTACATTCATCGCGCCTGTCCAATCCATGTCATTGCAAATTGATGCCACATTTATGGTAACGGTTTGCCCTGCACCGGAAAAACTGTTTACATCAAAAAATACATTATCTGTAGCGGAAGGAACCACTGCCATATTTGGTACGCCCCCGGATGTTGCCGACCAGTGGCTAAGATCGTTCCAGTTGCCGCTTCCTCCTATCCAATAATAATTTGTCGAAAATGAAAACTGACTAAAGAAAATCATCACAGCAAATAAAATAAGTGCGCGAAAATCTTTCATTGTTTTGTTTGTGTTCATAGCTGTATATTTTATAAATTGTTTGTTTTTCCTCATTGATAATTTTTGCAAGATTCATGGGTAAGCGTTATTCAATCTTCACAAAAACCCCGGCACGCAGGCCAAGCGAACAAGGCTTAATTCCTGCATCTGCGTTTGTTCCGTATATATTCTTTAAGTAATACCTTAATGACGGTTCTATCGTGAATCCCAGCAATCGGTTGATGTCATATGATAATCCGCAATCGAGCAACAGCACATAGCCATTTTTATTCGGTGCTGAACCCGTTTCATTATCGCGGTAACTGACTATACCATTCATTGATGGCTCCGGTATATTAATTCTGTCGGCAATACGCATTGAATATCTGAAACCGGCTTTAGGTGTTACTGAAAATCGTCCGAACTGCTTTTTATATCCTGCCATCAATTGAATATGAAGCAGGGTGCTTTTTTGTTCAGCTTGTACATTCTCACTTTTCTGAACGCTGTCATAGAGGTTAACCGTTTCGGTAATAAATGCGGGAGCGTTGGAAATGCTGTCCCAAAAAATGCGCACAACGTCCTGATAAGTTGCCGTCAACTCATTTACTTTATAGCGTAGTTCATGGTCCGTCTTGATTTTTGAAAACCCCAGGCCCAGGCCGCCTTCAATGACCCATCCTTTACAATTGTATTCGCCAAATAGTTCATAGGAATACGTCCATCTGTCAGGTGTACTATTATTATTTTGAATGAAATATTCCGGCGTAATATTCAGAAAAAGTTGCCATAAAGAACAGGAACCGCCATTCAAATTATTGTGAAGCTGTAATGGTGTTATTTCGTCTGTCATAGTGTGTTTAACCTCTGCCACGGGTTTTCCCAATGAATCTGTAATTAATTTTATTTCATCAACGGCGATTAATTGTGTGCCATTTAAATCGTTTCCTTCTTCATTTATAATCATTGGGATGACACTATTTTCTTCAACAAGCGGCAATTCCATAATGTTGGTCTTGTCTTCTGAAATCGCATCTATATTCGTCTCCTGAGTGTCGGCAGCAACTTCATTTTGCAGTGTATTGTTATCATCACCGGATTGTACTTCCGTCGTTTTTTCAATTGAATTTACACTGAGTATTTTCTTCGTTTTGATTTTTTTATCATGAACAGTATTGAAATTTGTTGAGCCTTTTCTAATTTGATTATTATTCATTGAGAATTGAAGTTTTAAAACTGATTTTTCAGTAATTCCGCGGGAAGCGCAATTTGTCACCGAAACCCCAACAATAATAAATGCGGGTAAAATAACGATAAGCATTAACGACCAGAACTTCCAACCCGGCGACCTGCGTTTATTGCGACGCATTGAATGTTTGATATTTTTCCAAATGCGCGGAGGCGGTTCTTCCTTATACTGACCGAAATTCTCTCTGAACAAATCATCTATATCAAATTGCTTGTTCATAGCTGTGAATATTATAATGTGTTTTCATTTTTTCCTTAATGATTTTTCGTGCGCGAAGCAATGTTATCCGCGATGAAGCTTCGCTCATTCCGAGCAACTGTGCAATCTCGGCATGGCCAAACCCTTCTATCACGCTGAGATTAAAAACCAAACGATAGTTATCCTGAAGATTGTTGATTACCGCCATCAGCTCGCGCGTGCTTATTTGCCCAACGGCTTCGTTTTCCACAGATTCATCCGGCATAAATCGCTCATCTTTATAATCAAATTTCAAACTGCTTTTGTAATGATTCAATGCGGTGTTTACAATAATCCGTTTAATCCAGCCTTCAAAAGAGCCATCGTCCCTGAAATTTTCAAGATTATCAAAAACCTTGATAAACGCCTCCTGCATGATATCGTCAGCTTCTGCTCTATTGCGCACATATCGCAAACATATACCGTACATCAATGGTGCAAAACGACGGTATAACTGCTCCTGCGCAACAACATCATTTCTCAAACAGCCGAATATTATTTCCTTCTCAGTCCTCATTTTCTATTGACGGTTAAACAAAAGACAATACAAGTTAATCTTTCGTTACTCGAAAACGAAGGATTTTTATAAAAAATAATTGATATAATATACACTATATTAAAGAGTTAAAATAGGCAGCTGTTTCCCTTTTATGCATTGGTCATTATATTGCGGAGGTATGTTATTTTGCTTTAGCGAACCGGAAGTTGTGTGGTTATCCCCGTCATAGGCGCATTAGAAGCGATATGAGATTCAAAAAGTAAATTTCAATGGAATCCAACCATTGAAAAAAATATTAGTTCGTCTATTAATTGAAATTTACAAATAGGCTTATAGTCCAACAAAAATGGCCATCCCGCAGGACAGCCATTTTTTCAAAAGAAAGTGAAGATGGGTATATATATAGAGCAATTCTTAGCCGTAATTCTGCATCACAAAATCAAAGCGATAGTAAAACGTTTTTCCGGCATAGGCCGATGCGTTGTCTACCGACACCTCCGCTAAGTCGGCTGTAAAATGTTGCTGAAAACCCGGTTCACTGGCGTTGATGGCTTTTATATTCAGTTTGCCGTTTTCCATTACTTCAAGAGACACCACCACAAATCCTGATGTCAGCGTTTCTTTTGCAAAGTCAGGGAATGAAACGTGATCTGTTAGAATTTTGCGCAATGCTTCCGATGTTCCCGGAACAGGCTTGCCTGCAGATACAAATCCGCTGGTGAGCAGTACCACAAATAATGTGGCAATTCCTGTGATAATTTTATGGTTTTTCATGTTGCTTAGATTAGAGTTGAACATTTTGTTGATTATTGAATTGTATTATTAATCTGTGATGAAACAAAAGTATATGCGGCGGTTTCTGTTTACAAATAACTTATACACACAGTCACATCTGCTATACCACAGGCACAACTACCCAAATCATGGGTTTGTTTAATGCGAATAATGGTTTGTTGAATGTCGCTTCCCGTTCATTGAACCTTCAATTGTAAACATTACCGTGTTTTCAGTAATGCGACGGACAGCCTTATAAAAAAGTTACAGGGAAAATTAAAAGTTGAGGCATAGCCGAAATCCGCCAATGGCGGATTGTGAGTCGTGAGTCAAAAGTCGTGTTAACTGATAACTGTTAACTGCTATTTGTTTCCAGACACAACGATGACTACTTCGCCTTTGATGCTGCGGTTTTCGTAATGCTTGATAAGTTCCTGCAGCGTGCCACGGGTGTTTTCTTCATGAATTTTACTCAGCTCGCGCGATACTGAAACAAGCCTGTCGGGGCCCAATGCTGTTGATAATTCGCCGAGCGCCTTTAATAAACGGTGAGGCGATTCGTAAAGTATAAATGTGCAATTATGTTGTTTCAGAGATTCCAGTTTTGTTTGCCTGCCTTTTTTCTGCGGAAGAAAGCCTTCGAAAATAAAACGCTCATTCGGAAGTCCTGAGTTGACCAGTGCAGGCACAAATGCCGTTGGTCCCGGAAGGCATTCAACCGGAATGTTTGCCTGCACACAGGCGCGCACCAGCAAAAATCCGGGGTCGCTGATACAGGGCGTTCCTGCATCGCTGATTAAAGCAGCCTTTTCGCCATTTGCAATGCGAACAACAACATCCTGCAGCGTACGGTGCTCATTGAATAAATGATGGGAAACCATCTTGTTTTTAATATCGTAATGCTTGAGCAGGAAGCCCGAAGTACGGGTATCTTCCGCAAGTATAAAATCAACCTCCTTTAAAATCCTAACAGCCCTATACGTTATATCTTCCAAATTACCTATAGGCGTAGGTACTACATAGAGTCTCGACATGTTCTGAATTTTGAGTAAAATTAAAAATTATTCCGGAGCAAACGGATTTCACTTTATATTTGAATCTAAAATCATCAGAATACGATGGAAATAATTTCAATGCTGCTGCTCATTATACCGTTGGCAATTGCACCGGGCATCGCTATTTCTCTTTTCATTTATTACAAAGATAAATATGAAAAAGAACCGTTCAGGCTGCTGCTGTTCTGTTTTCTTTTCGGCTTATTAAGCATTGTACCTGCACTGATAGTTGAACTTTCTGCCGGCGCCATTGGTATCGACGACATGCACGGTCCATTCATCACTTTTGTTTACGCGTTCTTTATCGTTTCCCTTTCCGAAGAATTATCAAAATTCTTTTTTCTGCGAGTATTTGCCTTCCGGAAAAAAGAGTTCAACGAACCTTTTGATGGCATTGTGTATTCGGTAATGATATCAATGGGTTTTGCCACACTTGAAAATGTTATCTACTCTTTCAGCGGCGGTTTTTCTTCTACCATGCTGCGCATGTTTACGGCGGTACCGCTGCATGCCAGCTGTGCCATACTTATGGGCTATTTTGTCGGACTTGCCAAATTCCGCTCTGCGCCTGCACTGTATATGTTCTTAGGTGTAATCTTCGCAGTAATGCTGCATGGCATTTACGATTTCTTTTTATTTATGAATGATATCCCTGCGCTCGCCGTTGTTGCTTTTGCTTCATTGGGTGGAGGTGTCGCCTTATCATTTATTTCCATGAATAAATCAGTGAAAATGTCGCCATTCAAAAACAAGCAAACAGAAACTGTACCAGCAGAAAAAGACGTACCGACTTCATCATCGGATTAGCCTGTATACCTTGCCGGGAAGACATTTTATCAATCCGCTGAATTCCAGATTTAGTAATAACGAAGCCATGCGCCCCGGCATAATTCCCGTGTCGGTGCATAATTCGTCAATACTTAGTTCTTCTGATTGCCTAAGCAACTCTACAATTTTTTCTTCTTCGGGTTTTAATTCCGGAAACAACAATTGTTGAACAGGCTTACCGTTTTTTGCCGTATCGTCCCAACCCATGATATATTTGATATCATCGGCAGAAACTGCGAGCGCGGCTTTGTTTATTTTAATAAAATAATTGCATCCTTCAGAATACACATCTCCTACTCTGCCCGGTACGGCAAAGACATCACGGCTGTATGAATTGGCTATTTCACCGGTTATCAGCGCACCCCCTTTTTTTGCAGCTTCAATTATAAGTACTGCATCAGCCATACCGGCAATGATACGATTCCGCTTCGGAAAATTTTCCTTTTCGGTTCTTGTTCCTGATGGAAAATCAGTAATCAAGGCACCATTCTCAAGCATTTTTTCAGCCAGCGATTTATGCAAGGGCGGATAAAGTAAATCATGCCCGTGAGCCACAACACCCACCGTAGGAATATTATTATTAAGCGCTGCTTTGTGCGCCTGACCGTCAATCCCGTATGCAAGGCCACTTACAATAAGCATATCAGGACCGGCAAGTCCAGCAACAAAACGATCGCATAACTCGCGCCCATAGTCCGTTGCGCTGCGCGTGCCTACAATACTGACAACACGTGCCGCGTTCAGGTTGGTTCGTCCTTTCATATAGAGCATTACGGGACCGTCAATACAGTTTTTCAGGCGAAACGGGTAATCCGTATCGAGAAAAAATAAGGGCGTAATGTCTGATTTTTCAAGAAAAGCCATCTCCTGTTCCGCTCGGCAGAGTGCTTGTTCTTTACTGAGAAGAATAAACTCGGCAATGGTCTCACCTATGCCGGGAATGCGTGTAAGCAGGCTTTGCTTCTCACTGAAAACGGCCTCGGCGCTCCCACAATAAGCAACGAGTTTTTTAGCAGTAATATCCCCTATACCCGGAAGAAAGGTAAGGGCCAATTGAAACTTAAGCATTTAATTTTATTAGATGTGATTTAAGAAATTTTAACAAAAAAACTAATCCTGTTTGTCTTTGATTTTTTCGATATAAAAATAATAAAAAATTAGAATGGTCGCGGATTTCAACGCATCTGATGCATTTTTTTTTTGCAGATGCATTCCAGCCTGTTAATAGCCACAGAATAAAGACGTATGCTGATTGAAAATATTTTATACTTTTGCCCGCTTGTTTCACTAAACTAATGTATGATGCGGAAACTTTATGCTATTCTGTTTTTTCTTCCCTTTCTTTTTTCTACGGCAGTTGCTCAACAAGCAACCATAGAGGGAAAGATTATCAACAACAGTTCAAAAGAAACGCTTCCCGGCGTGAATGTAATCCTTAATACTACCACGGGCGTTGTTACGGATATCAACGGGAACTACTCGATAAAAGTAAATGCCGGCAAAATCAAACTCACGTATAAATACATTGGTTTTGCTTCAAAAGAAGTTACTTATACCGTTACCGCGGGACAAAAACTCACGGCCGACGTTGCTATGACAGAAGAGTCGATGATTATTGAAGGCGTGGTTGTGAGTGCCGGAAAATTCGAACAGAAAATTTCTGACGTTACGATTTCAATGTCGGTGCTTCGGCCCGAGCAAATGGAAAATCAGAACACCAATTGTGTTACCGAAGCACTGAATAAAATACCGGGTGTTGACATTATGGAGTCGCAGCCCAGTATTCGCGGAGGTAGCGGCTACAGCTACGGTGCCGGAAGCCGCGTGCTGGTAATGGTTGATGATATGCCATTGCTGTCGCCCGATGCCGGCGATGCCAAATGGAACTACATTCCTATCGAAAATGTTTCACAAATAGAAGTACTGAAAGGTGCGTCATCGGCACTGTTTGGTTCTTCTGCGCTCAATGGAGTGATAAATGTTCGTACAGCTTTTCCGACGGATAAACCAAAAACGAAGATTTTATACAACGCGGGCATTTACATGAACCCGGCGCGCAAAGAAACAAAATGGTGGGGACAAGACAGACCCTGGTATGAGTTCTGGAAAGATGAACAACCGTGGTTTTCAGGTTTAAACCTGTTTCACTCACGCAAAATCGGCGACCTTGACTTAGTTGTGGGCGCAAACGGGTATAAAGATCAAAGCTTCCGGAAAACTTCGGAAGAGCTGCATGGCAGATTAAACGTGAACCTTCGCTATCGTCCCAAAAAAGTCGAAGGCCTTTCACTTGGTGTCAATACAAACTTTATGTACGTTGGCAAAACAGACTTCTTTCTGTGGCAGAATGACTCAACGGGAGCACTTATGCAAAACCCGGGATCAATCAATGTTAATCAAGGTTATCGTGTGAATGTGGATCCCTATTTTCTCTATTTCAATAAAAGAGGAAGCAAGTACAGCCTTAAAACCAGGTATTTCAGATCGACGAACCTGTTTAAAGATAACCCGGATAAAAACAATATTGCAGACCTTTATTACGGCGATTACCAGTATCAGCGCTTCATAAAAAACAAACTGAACTGGACTGCCGGCATTTCCGGTTCATACACAAAAAGTACTGCCGAACTTTTTGGTGATCATTATGGCGTAAATGCATCATTTTACAGCCAGTTTGATGCAAAACTCTGGAAAAAACTATCTGTGTCTCTTGGTATACGTGTTGAATACTATCGTATTGATACGGCTGAATCGGTTTCAACCTATGCGCTGTATGTTTCAAAAGACACCATCAAGCTGCCTATCTGGCCGGTGTTCAGAGCCGGAGTAAATTATCAGCTTGCGAAATATACATTTATCAGAGCATCATTCGGTCAGGGTTACCGTTTCCCGTCTATCGCCGAGCGTTTCATAAAAACGAATATCGGAGGACTGAATCTCTTCCCGAATACAGCATTAAAACCCGAAACCGGATGGAGCGCTGAAATTGGCGCCAAACAAGGGTTTAAGATGGGCTCATGGAATGGTTTTCTTGATATCGCAGGATTCTGGACAGAATATTCCAATATGATGGAATTTACCTTCGGTATCTTTAAACCGGATACGGCATTATACCCCACGCTCAACGATATCGGCTTCAAGTCAATCAACGTTGGTCACGCACGCATTACCGGTCTTGATATGTCGTTTGCCGGACAAGGCAGCATTGGCGGATTCCCGGCTTACTACCTGATTGGTTATACGTATACCAATCCTATTGATCTTGGTGACACTACCGGTAAAATTGAAAACAAAATTCTTAAATACCGTTATTATCACTCCATTAAAGGCGATTATGAGATGTCATTCAGTCGTTTCACGGTTGGTGTAAGTTTTAACTATACCAGCAAAATGATAAACATTGATACCATTTTTGGGGCAGAACTTGTAACTGGTCTGAAAAGCTCCGTTATTCTACCCGGTATAAACGAGTATCGTGCAAAACATGATAAAGGATATTTCGTGTTCGACCTTCGCGGCTCTTTTGATATAACCGAAAAAATGAAAATCGGGCTCATCCTTAAAAATGTTTTGAATAATGAGTATATGACACGTCCGGGGTATATTGAAGCACCGCGGAATCTGGCAGTTCAATATTCGCTCACATTCTGATAACAATAATGTGGAACGCAGGACGGTATTGGTTTGTCCACTCAACTGGGGACTGGGTCATGCCAGCCGTTGCATCCCGCTGATTGAGCAATTGCTTACCGCCAATACGAATGTAATCATTGCCGGAAACGGCGATTCGCTTGAATTATTAAACAAAGAATTTCCCGGAATTGAAAAAATCAATCTTCCGGGATTTTCTGTTTCATACCCCAAAGGAAAAAATTTGGTGCGTAAAATGATGTGGCAAATGCCTCGCATTATTTATGGAATATGCCGCGAACACAGGCAGCTCAGAAAGATTATCAAAAAATTTCACGTTGACCTGGTGATTTCAGATAACCGTTTCGGCCTGTGGAACAAAAAGACAAAATGCATCTTCATCACACACCAGATTTTTATTAAATACCCTTCGTCCGCATCTTTTGAGAAAAAAATATTGCGTCTCAACAATTGGTTTATCTCCCATTTTTCCGAATGCTGGATTCCCGATCATGAAAAAGAAAATGTACTCTCCGGAACGTTGTCGCACGATTACCAACTTCCTAAAAATGCCTGTTATATTGGTCCGTTATCAAGATTTTCAGGAAAATTACTTACTAAAAATTCACAAAAAAAACATGATGTTGCAGTGATTCTGTCCGGACCGGAGCCGCAGCGCAGCATTTTCGAAGAACTACTGCTTCGTCAGTTGAAGGAGTTTACCGGCTCGGCGTTGATTATAAGAGGCGTCTCAACAAAAGAAACAAAAATTGATTTACCTCCACGCGTAGAAATCATTGACATGGCCGATTCCGAACGGCTGCTCGAAATATTCGCCACCTCATCACTCATCATATGCCGCTCGGGTTATTCAAGTATTATGGATCTCGCGTGTCTTGGCGTAAAAGCTGTTCTTGTGCCCACACCCGGGCAAACCGAGCAGGAATATCTCGCAGAATATCTTTTTGAAAAAGGATATTATTTCACGATGCCACAAGATGAATTTGATCTTGGTAAAGCTATCGTCCGGTCACAAAAATTCAAAGGGCTGCATTTTGATTTTGATAATTCCGTTCTTACGGAACGCTTGAAATTACCGGACTTTTAGGCACAAATCCTCACGTCCCATTTTTACCCATGACTATCCGCTCATGTCCGTTTTTTGCCATTTTTTGGACATGAACCAATTCTCATGTCCGTTCTCTACCCATAATCCTTTTCTCATGTCCAAATTTTGCCATTTTTTGGACATGACTATTTTAACTGAGAACTTAAAATGCCTGTCCGCCTCTGTCAGGAAGAATTAAAAACTGAAACTGTGATTTGTTGAATTGTCAAATTGACAAATTATCAAATTGACAAATTGAGGAACAGTTCTCTTATTTTATCCAGCCCAGTTCTCACGGTCCAGATTGCGAAAGTGAATCGCTTCGGCAAGGTGTTCAGACAAAATATGTTCGCTTCCGCTCATATCGGCAATAGTACGCGAAACCTTAAGAATACGGTCATAGGCGCGTGCCGAAAGACACAATTTTTCCATCGCATTTTTTAGCAGCGCGGAGCCGGCTTCATCAATTTCGCAGCAGCTATGCAGCAATTTCGTTGTCATTTGGGCATTGCAGTAAACGCCTTTCAATTCCGCGAACCGTGCTTCCTGAATCTGGCGGGCATTGATTACCCGCTCCCGGATTGAGCCGCTGTGCTCACTCGCCTGCACACGACTGAGTTCGCGGAAAGGCACGGGAGTAACTTCCACATGAATATCGATGCGGTCGAGCAACGGACCCGAAATACGGTTCAGATATTTTTGTACAATGCCGGGACCACATGAGCAATCTTTTTCAGGATGATTGTAATAACCGCATGGACATGGATTCATGGCAGCTACAAGCATGAAACTTGCCGGATATTCAACAGTGCAGCGTGCTCTTGATATTGTGATGCGCCGGTCTTCGAGCGGTTGACGCAATACTTCAAGCACGGTGCGCTTAAATTCGGGCAGCTCATCCAAAAACAATACGCCGTTGTGCGCCAGCGAAATTTCTCCCGGCTGTGGATTCCCGCCACCACCCACCAGCGCAACATCACTTATGGTATGATGCGGCGCACGAAACGGACGCACGGATATCAGTGCTGCCTCTCGTGGCATCTTCCCGGCAACGGAATGAATCTTGGTGGTTTCCAATGCTTCGTGCAAACTAAGAGGCGGAAGTATTGAAGGCAGCCTTTTGGCAAGCATTGTCTTCCCGGCGCCCGGCGGACCAATGAATATCACATTGTGACCACCTGCTGCGGCAATTTCAAGTGCGCGTTTAATATTTTCCTGCCCTTTTACATCCGCAAAATCAAATTCATATTCGTTGAGTCGTGCGAAAAATTCTTCGCGGGTATTGATAACAACAGCTTCCAGCTCAATTTCACCGTTGAAAAAACCGGTGACCTCACACAGATTTGACACACCATAGACTTCCAGATTGCTTACGATGGCTGCCTCACGCGCATTTTCCTTGGGCAGGATAATCCCTTTAAAACCATTCTGCCGTGCCTCAATGGCAATAGGCAGAGAGCCTTTAACGGGCTGTAAACTGCCGTCTAACGAGAGTTCGCCCATAATGATATACTCGTGCACGTTTTCGTGACGTATCTGCTCAGAAGCCGCCAAAATGCCAATGGCAATCGTAAGATCATACGAAGAACCTTCTTTGCGTATATCGGCAGGAGCCAGATTCACAACAATTTTCTTTCCCGGCATTTTAAAACCATTGTTTCTGAAAGCAGCTTCCATGCGCTGATGGCTTTCCTTTACAGCATTATCGGGCAATCCGACCATGCTGAAGTTCACCCCCTGGTCAATATTTACTTCAACCGTTATCGGGATGGCATTAATGCCGTGTATGGCGCTGCCGAAAGTCTTTATTAGCATCAGGCCTGTATTTTATTTTTTTTGCAAATATACAGTCTTTGCTTCTACCTTCGATATAATATTTTGTATTTCAACTAATTAGACTAATTCGTCGACACATTTTAGTTGTCTGTCGAACCAAGCGTGCTGCCCGTCTTTAATAAAAAAAGGGTGTATGTATTTTGTGAAAATTGGAAGACAGACTGTGAAAAGCGTTTCAATTATTCTTTATATGCCGCTTTTATCAAGCATGTCAAAGAATTGTTTTTTATACGTATCGCCTACAGGAATGATTTGATCGGCAATTTTGATGCGATTGCGTTCAATGCTTTCAATTTTATCGATGGCTACCATGTATGATTTATGAACGCGGATAAAATTTGCTGAAGGCAGAGCATCCTCCATTTTTTTGAAGCTTTGCAGCGTGATTACTTTTCCGGTAAGAGTGCGAATTACAAGATACTCTTTGAGTCCTTCGATGTACAAAATATCTTTAAAATCCACCCGCTTCATGCGGTAATCGGTCTTTACAAAAAGGTAGCCTTTTTCATCGCCCGTCGGAGTAACTCCGGCAGTGATATCTGTACTCTTTTTAGGAGAAATGCTATCGAACACTTTTTCGACAGACTGCAGGAAACGCTCGAATGATATGGGTTTCAGCAGATAATCGGTTACGTCAAGGTCGAACGCCTGTAAGGCATAAGAATCGTATGCGGTGGTCAGTATCACCCGGGGTTTATTTTTAAGGATGCTTAAAAGTTGTATCCCTGTAAGGTCTTCCATTTGAATATCTAGGAAAATCAGGTCAACCGTGTTGGATTTAAGAAACTCAAGCGTTTCAATTCCATTATCGAATGACTTGAGCAAATTCAGGAAGGGAACCTTTGAGATGTAATCTTCTATCTGCATCAGAGCAGGATGTTCGTCGTCTACGGCAATGCAATTGATTTTCATACGCGCTGATTTTAAGATAATTTTATTTTTAAATCGATGATATAATCCTTTTCGGTTTGATTTACGTTAAGCGTGTAATTTTTATTGTAAATCAAGTCCAAACGGCGTCGGATGCTTTTCAAACCAAACCCGCCTTTTTGTTCAATACCGGAATTTTGCGGTGCCATAAAATTCATAACATGGAATGAAAGCCAGCCTTCAATTACTTCAAGATTGATGACGATGCCCGGGCTGACATCTCTTTTCCGGCCATGCTTGAATGCGTTTTCAACAAAAGGCGTGAGCAACATGGGTGGCAGCATAACCGTGTTTGTGGCACCACTGATATTGAATTTCACGAAATCCGGATCATTTACTCTGAACGCCTGAAGTGCAATAAAACTGTTGATATAGTCTATCTCCTTTTCAAGCTGCACTTTTTCTGCATTTGCTTCATACAGCATATAGCGCATAATTTCCGCCAGTTTGATGATACCAAACGATGTTTTATCGGGATCTCTGTACACAAATGAATTAATATTATTGAGTGTATTGAACAGAAAATGAGGGTTTACCTGAGAACGCAACAAGGCCAATTCTCCCGAAATACTTTGCTTTTCCAGTTCTTTTTGTTTTTGCTTGCTGTTGAACCAATCAATGGTGAAGCAAAAGAGTGTTCCGTAAACGCCATAAATAAAATGATACCACAGCGATGTGAAAAAAAAGATATTGAAGGGCGATGTCTCAGTATCGGGCGGTAGTATTACCTTATAGATTGCCGGAATAAGCCATGAAATACCGTAAGTATAAACCAGGTCAAAAACGATGAACACTACAAAAAACAACAGCCATTTTCTCTTGAGAAGAAGATGTGGAGCCGCTCCGAAATAAAAAATATAGAATACAACAGCCAGAAAAAATTTAGTGACAAGCGTTCGTATGGCCCATATTTTTATTTCGCCAAAATCGTCATAAGTCATAAGCGGCAGCAACGTTACCGTTATGCTCAGCAACCAAAAAATGATGTGTATGCTTATAACGATGCTTTTTTTCACAGTGCCTATTCTGAAGGTTTATGTTCGTTCTCTTGCTCCGGTTTCTTTTTCACAGATAATACCATTGCCAGACCAAAAATGCCCATCAACAGCCCGATTATCGAAAGCGCACCCAGTGTATTGAACAATACGGGCGATGTAGATTCGGTAGTTATAAGTCCGGTCATTCTGAAAAAAGTAAACTGCATAGTAAGCAGAAAACCTACTATCAGTAAATAAAATCCTGTGGATGTCTTTTTTTTCATCTAGTTGTAAGTTAAAGTTCAAAAATATTCAAGTGAACGATGAACATTTCTTCATTCGTTTCACACCTGAGTTCGTAATTGGTTCCATAAATAAGGTCAAGACGCCGTTTGATGTTTTTAAGTCCAAATCCGCCCTCGCCTTCAATCCTGGGTTTGACTTTAACAAGATAATTTTTTATTTCAAATTCAAGTGCATTTTTTTCAATATTGAGTTTGATAAACACACCGGCACTGCTCACTTTTTTCCGCCCGTGTTTGAATGCATTTTCGATAAACGGAATAAGCAGCATGGGTGGAACCATTATCCCTGTCACTTCACCAATAACATTAAAACTAACATAATCAGGTGTGCTGACGCGTAACTTCTGAAGTTCAATATAGCTGTTGATGTAGTTGATTTCTTTCTCAAGAAGCACCTTGTCTGCATTGGCTTCGTAGAGCATGTAACGCATAATCTCCGACAGGCGGATGATACCAAAGGATGTTTTATCGGGATCGCGATGTACAAATGAGTTTATATTATTCAGTGTGTTGAACAGAAAATGTGGATTTATCTGAGAACGCAAAAGAGCCAGCTCACTTGAAACATTTTGCTTTTCCAGTTCTTTTTCTTTTTGTTTGCTTCCAAACCAGTCTATTGAGAAACGGAACATGGTTCCCCATAAGGCATATACAAAATGATAGGAGAATGAAAAAAAATACCATCGAACCATTGAAACAGGTTTTTCAGGTGCCGGAATGATACTAAAAAGCAACCGCGGATAAAATGACATAATGAGCGCCGTGTACAGAATTATAAATGCAATGAAAACCGCCAGAAAAAGTAAAATACGGTTACGCGAAAGAATTTTGGGACCGATAATCAAATAGAAAACATAAAAAATTATGACACAGAAGGTCGTAATGAATACTTCTTCAACCAAAGCTTCACGCACTTTCACCATATCATTAACAGTAACAAGCGGCAGCAACTCAACAGTGAGTGCGAGTATCCAGAAAACAATGTGCGCAATAATCACAAACTTTTTCTTCATCATCCGGAAAATTTATTCAAAAGAACATCTTTTGTTTTCATTTTCCAAAGATTTTATACAAAACAATACTAATAACCAATCAGATGAGGCAGACACAGCACTCGGCAGTCATTTATAAAAAACGCTTGTTGGTTGAATAAACCATCTTATTGGTTGAATTTTATTGGTAGTTTATTGAATGCGGAGCATCTTTGGGGAAATGTTGAATAATTGCAGTGAATAATAATTGTGCAAATCCTAAAAGCCGTATGAAAAAAATAATCTTTTTATTACCGCTATTTTTAATTGCACCTTTTTGGTCATTTGCCGAACAACAACCCGATTCGATTGCATCAGCAGAGCATCCGAACTATTCTCTGAATACGGGCGCACACGGTGCAGGCGCATTACCCGAGATATATGGTTTGCGAAACGACTGGATGAATGAATTTTCAGGCAAAAAATCGGATACCCTCAAAAAAGGGAACGCATTTTATGAGATAAACCTTATCCAATGGATGCCTCCGGGCTGTCCTTCGTGCCGTAAAGCACTTCCAAAAGCCTGTTTATAGGCTCATCATTTTTCAATGAACGCCCTTCTGATTTATACCAACCGGAATTTTCTCCGGTTTTTCTGTTTTCAGACTCTGAAAGCCAGATGGTACGGTGTTTATCGCCTTGCGTAGAATTTATTTGTATTCCGCATAAGGCACAATATACTTTTACCTCACGGTTCAGGAAAACATTTTTTTTCACGCCTGTAACTTTTGCAGAATCCCGTCCGTCAGCTATTAAAATCAAGTACAGAAAAGGAAAAATCAAATTATCAATTAAAGTATAAAGGAGAACAAATCATGAAAAAAACAGCAATTAAAATAGCCGCAATAGTGATTGTCATTTTCACGACATGTGGTTACCATTCAGTTCAGGCTCAATCATACCTCAAAACAAAAAAGCCCATTCTGCGCGATATTCCGACGGCAGTTGATGACAATACGAATATTGAACTAAAGGCAATTGATAATGTAATTGTATCATCCTCTGAAGGCCGGCTTACCATTCATTTTACAAAAGAAACCGCAGGGCAGGTTGATATCAGCGTGTACGATATCAGCGGCCGGTTGATACTTAAAGATAATGCAACATCGGGAACCGGCAGCTTCAACAAAACCTATGATATGGACTTTGCCAATGGCATTATCATCGTTGAATTAAGGAACCTGAGCCTTAAAATTGTGAAGAAGGCAATGGTGTGAGAATTTCCGGGCATGGGTTGTTCAGAAAAACTGATTTGTCCGGCTTACCAATTAACACGGCACTACGTGCAAAATCATACGCATACTTTGGTTAGGGAAAAGAGACCGCCTCACAAGGGCGGCCTCTTATTTTATAGCAACTTTTTTATTATCTTGCACCCCTCAATAGAACCATTCATTAACTAATTTATAGGAGACGATAGTATGTCTGAACAAGTACAGGAAACGCGCAGCCTTCCGGAGAATGCATACCGCGAACTGAAACCGGGCGAAGAATACAAACCGGTAATGCCCGCAGGGCAGATTTTCCCTGAAGTAACGGCATGGTCTGTTTTTATGGGATTGCTGATGGCTGTTATTTTTTCGGCAGCAGCGGCGTATTCTGGACTCAAAATCGGACAGGTTTTTGAAGCGGCCATTCCCATTTCCATCATTGCAGTGGGTGCATCAGCCGCAGCGCGCAAAAAAAATGCGCTTGGGCAAAATGTAATTATTCAGTCTATCGGGGCAGCTTCCGGCGTGATTGTGGCAGGTGCCGTTTTTACAATTCCCGGACTGTACATCTTGCAAAGCAAATATCCTGAGATTCAAGTCGATTTCTGGCAGATATTCTTTTCATCACTCCTTGGCGGATTTTTGGGCATTTTATTCCTGATTCCCTTCCGCAAATATTTTGTAAAAGACATGCATGGTAAGCTTCCTTTTCCCGAAGCTACTGCCACTACCGAAATTCTGATGACAGGCGAAAAAGGCGGCAGCCAGGCAAAACTTCTCATTGTCAGCGGACTTATCGGCGGACTGTTTGATTTTTGTTTTTCGGCCTTCAAGCTGTGGAGCGAAGAAATAACCACCCGAATCATTCCTATTGGCGAAACCCTTGCCAATAAAGTAAAAATGGTGTTCAAGTTCAATGTGAGCGCACTCATTTTTAGTTTTGGTTATCTCATAGGCTTGCGTTATGCGCTTATTATAACTGCGGGTTCACTCCTTTCATGGTTCGTGCTTATTCCGCTTGTAAATGAAATCGGAAACATAGTGGCAGCAGCCGGTGGCGGAACAAATCCTTTTGATGCCATGACGGCCGAAATGATTTTTAAGATGTATGTTCGCCCAATTGGTATCGGCGCTATTGCCATGGCAGGAATCATCGGCATTATAAAATCGTCGGGAGTTATCGGAAGTGCATTCAAACTCGCGTTCGGAATCGGTCCCAAAGCCCATGCAGAGGCAAAAGTGGAACGCACACAAAAAGACATAAAAATGTCGTTTGTGATGCTGTTCATCGGTCTCACACTGGTCGCAATTTTTATTTTCCTCTTACTTGGCGTGAAAATTACGATGGTTCAGGCAATCGTCGCACTGGTCACTGTGCTTATCATTTCATTTCTGTTTACAACGGTTGCAGCAAATGCCATTGCCATTGTTGGTTCCAATCCCGTTTCCGGGATGACGCTGATGACACTCATTTTATCTTCGGTTGTGCTGGTAGCCGTTGGTTTAAAAGGATGGCAGGGCATGGTCAGCTCACTCATTATCGGAGGCATTGTATGTACGGCACTTTCAATGGCCGGCGGCTTCATCACCGACTTAAAAGTCGGCTACTGGCTGGGAAGTACACCGGCTAAGCAGCAGTCGTTTAAATTCCTTGGAACCTTGCTTTCTGCCGCTACCGTTGGTATCGTAATATTTATTCTGAACAGTGCATACGGATTTGTTCAAACACCTGCACATCCTACGCCTATGACGGCACCACAGGCTAATGCCATGGCAGCTATTATCGAGCCCCTGATGTCGGGTTCGGGTGTTAGCTGGGTATTGCTCGGCATTGGCGCCATTATTTCAATTATTATGAACTGGCTGAAAATATCACCTCTGGCATTTGCACTCGGAATGTTCATTCCGCTGCCGTTGAATACGCCTCTTGTTGTTGGTGGCTTACTGAACCACTGGTTCACCAAGAGTACCAAAAATGAGAAACTTGCGAACTCACGAATCCAGCGAGGCATTCTTATTTCGTCAGGATTTATTGCCGGAGCCGCAATATTCGGCGTTATCGGGGCATTCATAATATTCTTTACGAATGACGGAAACGCCATGAACCTCAGAGTCTGGGCGGACGAAAATGCTGTCGGAGCCCAGATTACTGCATTGGTAGCCTTTATAGCACTTATTGCGTATTTTGTTTGGGAATCATTCCGTGCAAAAGAAAATGATTAATAAACCCATTTTATCATGAAAGAAAAAGTTCTTGAACGCTTTTTGAGTTATATAAAAATTGACACGCAGTCGGATGAAAATTCCGAAACCTGCCCCAGTACAGCCAAACAGTTCGACCTAGGCAATCTTCTTACCGAAGAATTAAAACAACTCGGACTGACGGATGCCTCAATCGATGAAAACGGTTATGTGATGGCCACGCTGCCGGCAAACACCGATAAGAAAATTCCTGTGATTGGATTCATTGCTCACATGGATACCAGTCCCGATATGCCCGGCGTTGGCGTTAATCCGCAATTCATCAAAAATTATACGGGCGATGATGTGGTTATCAACAAAGAAAAAGGTCTGATTTTGTCCGTGGCAGAATTCCCGGAACTGAAGGGCTATATAGGGCAAACCCTCATCACCACCGACGGGAATACCTTGCTTGGCGCAGATGACAAAGCGGGAATTGCAGAAATTATGGCCGCCGTCGAGTATCTTGTTGAGCATCCCGAAGTGAAACACGGAACCATTAAAATCGGATTCACTCCCGATGAAGAAATAGGTCGCGGTGTGGATAAATTTGATGTGGAAAAATTCGGCGCCGAATATGCTTATACCTTAGATGGCGGAGGCGTTGGCGAATTGGAATACGAAAACTTCAATGCCGCTCATGCCAAGGTAATCATTCAGGGACGCAACATTCATCCGGGTTATGCAAAGAACAAAATGGTGAATGCAATGATACTTTCCATGGAATTCAACGGACTGCTTCCGGTAAATGAACGGCCTGAATTTACACAGGATTACGAAGGTTTCTATCATATCATCAAGATGGAAGGAAGCGTTGAAAATGCATCCTTACAATACATTATTCGCGACCACGACAAGCCTAAATTTGAAAAGAAAAAAATATTCATCACGAAGCTTGTCGATTATATGAACCAGCGCTACGGAGAAAAAGTCTTTACACTTGAACTGCGCGACCAGTATTATAATATGCGCGAAAAAGTTGAGCCTGTATATCATATCGTAGCCATTGCTCAGCAGGCAATGGAAGAATGCGGAGTTAAACCGCTGGTAGTACCTATACGCGGAGGAACAGACGGAGCAAGGCTTTCATACATGGGACTCCCCTGTCCCAATATTTTTGCAGGCGGACACAACTTCCACGGTAAGTTTGAATACGTGCCGGTTGAATCGCTTGAAAAGGCGGTGCGCGTCATCCTGAAAATGGTGGATTTATACGCTGCAAAATAAGATGTCGGAGGTAAGACATAAGATAAAAAAAGAGGCCGAAAGCCTCTTTTTTTATTTAGAACATTTTGCCGCGCTTCACTAAATATGAGAGCAGCACATGATGGAAACCATCATTGATGTCGGCTTCCACAAAGTCTATATGGTACTGCATACAGCGCATTTTTAACTCGGCTTTGTACTTGGCTATCGCCTCTATATATTGCTTTTTAACTTCCGATGGCTGTATCTTAAGCTCACTGCCGCTTTCCATATCAATAAATTTATACGGGCGGTTGTCGAAATTAAAATCCAGCTCTTTACTTTTATCCACCACATGAAATAATATCACTTCATGTTTATTGTGCTTGAGATGTTGAAGCGCGGAGAATAAAGGTTCCGTATTGCCTGAACTTTCCATCATATCGCTAAAAATAACCACCAGCGAGCGCTTGTGAATATTTTCGGCAATCTTATGCAACGCTTCTGCTGCGGCAGTTCCTTTATGCGACTTTTGATCCCAGGCCTGCAGCATGCGCTCCAGTTCATAATAGATACGCTTTTGATGCACCGGACCCGAATGAGCTGAAGTTTGCACCTCCACGTCATCGGAAAACATACTTAATCCCGTGGCGTCGCGCTGCAGGCGAAACAGGTAGATGAGTGCCGCACAGCAATAAATGGAGAAGCTGATTTTATTCGGATTCTCAATGCTGACGCTATCCTTAACGGGATAATACATCGAAGAACTGTTATCGATGATGAGCTGACAGCGAAGATTGGTTTCTTCCTCAAAGCGCTTCACAAAAAGCTTATCGGTACGACCGTAGAGCTTCCAGTCAATATTTTTGATTGATTCTCCCGGATTGTAGAGGCGGTGTTCCGAAAATTCTACAGAGAAGCCGTGAAACGGGCTTTTATGGAGCCCCGTAATGAAACCTTCCACTACCTGCCGCGCAAGGAATTCGAGCTTCCCGAACTGCTGTATCTCTTTCTGATCTATAGCACTCATGAGGTAGTGATATGGGTATTAATAAACTACAATAAAGCCGTCAGTTTTTCTTCCAGTTTGTTTTTGGGAACCGCGCCCACCTGTTTGTCGGCAATCTCACCATTTTTGAAAAATAAAACAGTAGGAATATTGCGGATACCAAAACGGGCACTTACGCCGGGTGCATTGTCAACATTTACTTTGCCAACAATGGCCTTGCCATCATATTCTTTTGCAAGTTCTTCTACAAACGGACCAATCATCCGGCACGGACCGCACCATTCAGCCCAAAAATCGAGCAATACGGGTTTGTCTGATTTTAGCACCAGTTCTTCAAAATTTGTGTCATTGATTTCTATTGCCATATTATGTATTGTTAGAGTTTTTTCAAATACAAACGTATGCGTTTTTTCACAGACAGCAAAATCTCAGTCGTCAGACCGGTCATATTAAACCACGAAAATCACATCCGTACTCTATGGTTCTAATTTAACTTAAATCCGATTTCGTTTGCCATCAGGCTTTTTAGAAATTCCGAACCACTTACTTTATATTTTTTTGTCATCATTTCAATCGAGAAATTATTATCCGGATCCATGATTCGGAATCTCAGACTGCATTTACCCGGGTGCGCCACTACCAGTGCATTAATATTATCGGCCATTTTATCGTCGATAGTATTTAACGGCAGATTGATGGTAATATTGCGGGTTAGTTTATCAAGTATCTCCGAAAGCAGTTCCATGTTCTGAACCTTCACTTCTACTTCATCCTCGCGGCCGTAACGGGCTTCTATCTTACCACGGACCAGCAGAAAGCGGCCAACATCCATCAGATGTCTCATTTTAAGATAGGACTCTGAAAAAAACATCAGATTGAGTGCGCCGTGATAATCCTCAATAGTCATGGTACCAAAGGGCTTTCCCATCTTTGTGGTTTTATGTGCCGCAGCGGTAACCATTCCGCCAAAAGTAACATCACGACCTTTAAATACCTTAAGATCTTCGGCGAGTTTGCTTACAGTTACACTGCAAAACGAATTGAGTTCCACCTTGTAATCATCCAGCGGATGCCCCGACATGTAAAATCCGATGACGTCATTTTCGTTTTTCAGTTGTTCCAGCCGTGTCCATTCTTCGCAAACCGGCATGGGCGGATCTTCAATCCGTACATCGTCGGAATCACCGAATAGCGAGTGTTGTTGTTCATTAACGCGACTTTGCGAAATTGTAATGTGACGCACCAGTTTCTCTATAAACGTCGAATCTTCGGAGTTCTCTTTATAAAAGTATTGTGCCCTGTGTGTTCCTTCAAAGCCGTCGAAAGCGCCTGCGTATGCAAGTGCCTCAATACTGCGTCTGTTCACCGCGCGAAGATTTACCCGTTTCAGAAAATCAAAGATGGAAACATAATTGCCATTTTTATTGCGCTCGCTTACGATGTTTTCAACCGCGGCTTCGCCCAAGCCTTTGATTGCGGCTAATCCAAACCGTATCTCACCTTTTTTGTTCACAATAAAACGCAACTCACTTTCATTCACATCGGGACCCAAAACAGGAATAGACTGTTTGTGACATTCATCAATAAAAAAGGTCACTTTTTTGATGTCCGAAAAGTTACGGCTCAGCACGGCAGCCATAAATTCGGCAGGATAATGAGCCTTCAGATAAGCCATGCGATAAGAAGTATACGCATAGCACGTGGAATGCGATTTATTGAACGCGTACTCCGCAAAAGCCTCCCAGTCGTGCCATACTTTTACCGCTACTTTTTCTTCAATACCTTTGGCACCGCATCCTTTAATGAATTCCTCCCTGAGCGAATCCATCATCGCCTTTATTTTCTTGCCCATCGCTTTGCGCAATGAATCGGCCTGCCCACGCGTAAAGCCTGCCATTGAGCGCGACAACTGCATAACCTGCTCCTGATAAACCGTTATCCCGTAAGTGTCTTTGAGATATTCTTCCATCAACACGTGATCATACGTAATCACTTCTTTTCCGTGCTTTCTGCGGATATAACTCGGAATGTACTCCATAGGACCCGGGCGGTACAGGGCATTCATGGCAATAAGGTCTTCAAAGCGGTTTGGCTTCAAATCCTTTAAATGCTTTTTCATGCCATCCGACTCAAACTGGAATATGCCGGTAGTATTTCCTTTACTGAAAAGTTCATAAGTGAGCGCATCATCAAAGGGAATATTATCCAGATCAAGCGCCTCACCTTTGCTGTGTTTTATATTGGCAAGGGCATCTTTGATAATCGAAAGCGTTTTCAGACCCAGAAAGTCCATTTTGAGCATCCCGACAGATTCAACCTGATTGCCCTCATACTGAGTAACCAACAGCGGAGAATCTTTGGATACGCAAAGCGGAAGATAATCTATCAGATTTCCTTTACCTATGATAACACCGCATGCATGAAGGCCGGTGTGACGCACAGAACCTTCCAGTTCCTCAGCATATTTAAGTGTTTGAGATATTAATTTATTTGAAGAACTTTTTGAATCTTCGAGTTCTTTTACTTCTTTGAATGCCTTTTTAAGTGTGATGCCGGGTCTTTCGGGAATCATTTTCGAAAGACGGTCAGCTTCAGACAAGGGTAAATTCTCTACACGCGCCACATCTTTAATGGCCATTTTAGCCGCCATAGTGCCATATGTCACAATCTGAGCCACGCGGTCTTTGCCATATTTTTCAACCACCCATTTTATCACATCATCGCGACCGTCTTCATCAAAGTCAATATCAATATCAGGCATGGATATCCTGTCAGGATTCAGGAAGCGTTCAAACAGCAAGTCATATTTCATCGGCTCGATGTCGGTAATACGCAGACAAAATGCAACTACCGAACCCGCTGCCGACCCTCTTCCCGGACCAACGGAAACGCCCATTTCGCGGGCAGCACGTATAAAGTCCTGAACAATGAGAAAGTAGCCGGCAAAGCCCATGCGGTTCACAACCGACAGCTCAAAATCAATACGTTCTTTTACCGCGTCCGTAACTTCCGGATAACGCACCCGGGCACCTTCGTAGGTGAGATGGTGAAGGTAGTCTTCCGCTTTTTCAAATCCTTCGGGAAGCGGAAAATCGGGCAGAATAGGTGCATGATTCAGTTTATATTCTTCGATTTTATCGGCAATCTCCATGGTATTTGCAATGGCATCGGGATGATCGGGAAAAAGCGCGCTCATCTCTTCGTATGTTTTTAAATACTCCTGCTTAGTGTAATGCAAACGGTCAGGATCACTTAAAAGTTTGCCGGTATTGATGCAGATAAGACGATCGTGAGCTTCGGCATCGGTGGCACGTATAAAATGAGAATCGTTCGTTGCAATTAACTTTATCCCCAGTTTTGGTCCGAGCTCGCTCAGCCCTTTATTCACGATTTCCTGAAGCTTCAGGGTGTCGTTATCAATAACAGGGTTTCCGGTTTTGTGCCGCATCAGCTCAAAATAGTAATCCTCTCCGAAAAGATTTTTATACCAAAGGGCCGATTCTTCCGCTTTCACAAGATTGTTGCTCAGGATAGCCTGAGCAATTTCACCCGCAAGGCATGCCGAAGATGCAATGATTCCTTCGTGGTAAAGTTCAAGCAGCTCTCTGTCAATACGCGGCTTGTAATAATGCCCTTCAATCCATCCCAACGAAACGAGTTTTATCAGATTTTTATAGCCTGTATGATTCTTTGCCAGAAGAATGAGGTGATAGCCTGCCCGGTCTTCCGATTCGGCTTTATCATGCCGTGATTTACTTGCAACATAAACCTCACAACCTAAAATTGGCTTAATCCCTTTTTTGGTGGCTTCATTATGAAATTCTTTGACCCCAAACATATTCCCATGGTCAGTAATTGCCAGAGTGGTCATTCCCAAATCTTTGGCACGATCCAGAAGGGCGCTTATGTTTGAAGCACCGTCGAGAATCGAATATTGTGTGTGTACATGTAAATGCGTATAATTTGCCATAATGGAAATCGAAGTTACTGAAGTGTGATTATTCCCGCCATCTGCGTTTTGAGAAATCCGGGATTAATAAGGCGGCTAAAAATCATATTCTTACAATTATAAGGTCGATAAAATAGCCGTTTTGTAAAATTATTGAAAAGAATGCAAAATTTAGGCATTGTTGATAAAAATAGAATCAGACGGTAATTCTATGATTAACGGAGGGTTCAGTTGTTCAAAAATATTAATGGTGAGGCATTTGGCTTTTTAAAAACTTTTATTTCGAGGCCGCAAATAATAGAAAATGCAACAATGTTTTGAAATTATTAAAATATTGAAACAATGCGTCTCCAATTTTAATTATTTTTGCGTGCGAATTTATAATGTATAAATGTAATCGGATATCTTAACTTATGGCAACAACCGCAGAATTTAGAAACGGTTTGTGTATAGAATTCAATAATGACCTTGTAACCATTGTAGAATTTCAGCACGTGAAACCCGGCAAGGGCGCCGCTTTTGTCCGTACCAGGCTCAAGAGCCTTACCAACGGCAGGGTGGTGGAGAACACCTTCCCTTCGGGCACTAAAATTACCATTGCACGCGTAGAAAGGCGCCCGTACCAGTACCTGTATAAAGATGACATGGGATTTAACTTCATGAACAATCAGACTTTTGAGCAGGTTTCTGTTGCAGAAAATATGATAAGCGCTCCCGATCTTTTGAAAGAAGGTACTACCGTAGAAATTATGTTCCACGCCGATACCGAACGGGTGCTCTCATGCGATCTTCCTCCTTTTGTTGATCTGGAAGTGACCTACTGTGAGCCCGGTTTGAAAGGCGATACTGCGAACAACTCCTTGAAGCCTGCCACCACCGAAACCGGTGCCATCATAAAAGTACCCCTGTTCATCAACATTGGCGAACGCATAAGAGTGGACACACGCAGCTATAGTTACTACGAAAGAGCTAAAAGTTAAATAGACGACGATGAAATTTGAAAAACCTTTTACACTTAAGGAAATAGCTTCCTTTATCAACGCTAAATTTGACGGGGATCCCGGGCATATGGTAACCGGGTTGAATGAAATTCACCGCGTAGAACCGGGCGACCTTACCTTTGTTGATCATCCTAAGTACTACAGTAAATCACTCAACTCAGCCGCAACAACCATTATCATCAACACCAAAGCTGATGTTCCTGCGGGCAAAGCATTGATTTTCTCAGATGATCCTTTCAGAGATTATGTTATGCTGGTTAAAAAGTTCCGTCCGTTTGAGCCGAGCAGCAAAATGATTAGCGACAAATCAGTGATTGGTGAGGGAACCATTATTCAACCGGGCGCTTTTGTCGGAAATTATGTAAGTATTGGTAAAAACTGCATTATCCACTCCAATGTAAGCATATACGACCACACCACTATTGGCGACAATGTAATTATACACTCTAACAGTGTGATTGGGGCCGATGCATATTATTTCAAAAAAAGGCCTGAAGGATTTGATAAACTGGAATCCTGCGGTCAAACGATTATAGAAGATAATGTTGAAATTGGCGCACTATGCACTGTAGATAAAGGTGTTTCAGGTGATACAATTATTGGTAAAGGAACCAAACTCGACAATCATATTCAGGTTGGGCACGATACTATCGTCGGTAAAAATTGCCTTATTGGTGACCATGTAGCCATTGCGGGTGTTACCAATATAGAAGATGATGTTATGATATGGGCCAGCTGTTCCATAAATAAAGACCTCGTTATTGGCAAAGGCGCGGTAATTCTGGCATGCTCAGGAGTAGATAAATCACTTGAGGGTGGAAAGACCTATTATGGCGTTCCGGCCGAGGATGCCCGTAAAAAGTGGAAAGAAGTTGCACTGCTTAAAAAGCTCCCTGAAATGTGGGAAAAATTCAAAAGCTGACAACAACCGTACTTAAATAATCCTAAAACGCCCCAAATCGGGGCGTTTTGCATTTCCCGATGTAACATGCACCGTGAATGTTCATTCTTCGCGTTGCAACAATGAGTTGAGCTTACGAAGGATGATTGCAAAGACAGCGTGTTTATTGAAGGTGATTATTCTTCGGGCTCAAGAATCACATTTTTTACGGCATGTTCGGGATTGAGTCCGATTTCATCAAGTCCAACATCACGCAAGTCAAAACCATTAATTTTAACTTTGCGGGTAAGTTTGTTGAATCGTGTGAAGTTTGCGAAATACACAATTCGGGCCGACTTCTTTTCATTGTCAACAGATACTACATGGTGGATATTCCGCACATAGTAGTCCACTCATTCCGCGGCAAACTGGTCCACCAA
>JBAXND010000013.1 GCA_037133915.1 Bacteroidota bacterium | reverse complement strand
GACTTTATAAACTTTCGACATTACGACTTTTGACTTTACGGACTTTATAAACTTTCGACATTACGACTTTTGACTTTACGGACTTTATAAACTTTTAGAAATGAAAACCCTTCGACTCCGCGCTCCTGCAACTACTGCCAATGTTGGCCCCGGCTATGATATTTTTGCCATGGCTCTTGATGAACCCTATGATGAGGTTGAACTTTGCCTGAACGATACCGGAAACATAAATATCACGGTAACGGGAGATGCGCAGAATATTCCGCTGAAAGTCGAAGACAATACAGCAGGACTTGCACTGCTTGATATGCAAAACCGTTTCGGACTTAAGAACGGGTTTGATATCAACATCATTAAAATAATGCCTTCGGGTGGCGGACTCGGAACAACGGGTGCTTCGGCAGCGGCAGCCGTTTATGGTGCAAACAGGTTGCTTGGATTAAATCTGAGTGATAATGAACTCGTTGATATTGCCCGCATGGGTGAAGTTGCATCGGGCGGATCACCGCATGCCGACAATGTGGCTGCGGCTCTTTTAGGCGGTTTTGTGCTGGTGCGCAGCTATGCTCCCATGGATGTGCTCAGGCTGGACATGCCTGAGTTTCCCCTCGTACTTGCCGTGATGCGCAAGAGCCTGCGGACCACACGCGGTTTCATTACTTATGAAATTGGCCCTGAAAAATTAAAAGAACAGATGGCACATTGTGCCGGTGTTATCCATGCTATATGGGCTAAAGATCCTCAGGCATTCGGAAAAGCAATTTCTCTCGATCATATTGCTGAACCGGTTCGTGGTGCGTCCATACCCGGGTATCTGGACACAAAAAAGAAGATTCTTGATGCGGGAGCTTACGGATTCAATGTAAGTGGAGGTGGCTCCACGGTGTTTGCCGTTGTTTCTGCAGAAAAGCAAGACGAAATAGCTGACATCATGAACAATGCCTTTGCATCTAACCCTCACTTTGTGAAGGTTGTGAAGACGAAGACCAGCAATCGCGGAGTGGTAATTATTGACAATTAATAATTATTAATTGGTTTAAAGGTATCCCAGAATTTTCATCATCGATTTATAGCTTTGCTCTTTGGCAAAGAGTTTTGTTGTGATTTCACCGTCTTCGTCGTGGTCAATAAGAACGTGCTTGGGAGCAGGGGTGAGGCAGTGCTGTATGCCGCCAAAACCACCCAGCGATTCCTGATACGCTCCGGTGTGGAACAGCCCTATGTATAAGGGTTCTTCGTCGCTGTCTTCACTTTTAGGGAGGAACACGGCGTTGGCATGAGCTTCTGCATTATAGTAATCGTGGCTGTCGCAGGTCAGGCCGCCCAGATTCACGCGCTGGTACTCATGATCCCATTTATTGATGGCAAGCAATACAAATCGCTGGTTGATGGCCCATGTGTCGGGCAGTGTTGTCATGAATGAGCTGTCAATCATATTCCACAGCTCACGGTCGTTCTGCTGTTTCTGTCCGAGAATCCTGAAAAGAACTGCGGCGCTTTCGCCCACGGTATAGGAACCAAACTCGGTAAAGATGTTCGGTTCGGGTGTTTTATGCTGTTCGCAGATGTTTTTAATCTGGTAAACAATCTCTTCGGTCATGTATTCATAGTCATAATCGAAGCCTAATGAATTCTTAACGGGGAAGCCACCACCGATGTTCAGCGAATCAAGTTCTTTGCAGAGTTTCTTCAGTTCGCAATACACGGTAACACACTTGGAAAGTTCATTCCAATAATAAGCAGAATCCTTAATGCCGGTGTTGATAAAGAAATGCAGCATCTTCAGTTCGAACTTCGGATTGTTGCGTATCTGTGTTTTATAAAAGTCGATAATATCATTGTAACGGATGCCCAGACGTGAAGTATAGAAGTCGAATAGCGGTTCTTCCTCGGCCGAAATGCGGATTCCGAGTTTGCATTTGCGCTTCAGTTTCTTCTCATACTGCTTCAGTTCTTCCTTATTATCGAGTACGGGGATGGTGTTTACGAAGCCATTGTTCACCAGATCGCAGATATTCTGCACATATTTTTCGCGCTTATAGCCATTACATACAATAAAGATTTCCTTATCAATCTGTTTGGTCTCGTAAAGGTTCTTAATAATATGGATATCGAACTCACTTGAAGTCTCCAGATGGATGTCGTTTTTAAGCGCTTCTTCCAGCACAAAAGAGAAATGTGAACTTTTTGTACAATACGAATAATAATATTCGCCCTGGTAATCGGTCTTGGCAAACGCAACATTGAACAGGCGTTTCGCCTTCTGTATCTGACTTGATATCTTCGGAAGGTAGTTTATCTTCAGTGGTGTACCATACTGCTTGATGATATCTTTCAGACAGATGTTGTTCCAATAGAGTTCTTCTTCAATCACTTTGAAATCATCCTGAGGGAAGTCAAAGGTTTGTTCTATCAGGTCAATATACTTGTTCTTCATGCTGCGGTATATTAAGTTTGGAGAGCCTAAAGTTAAAGTTAAAGTAACTCACATGGATTGGTAAAAACCGTACAAAGTAAGTGAGTCGGATTTAAATTCCTTTGCAAAGGTAGGTAATGAATAATGGAAATCAAAAAATATTTAGTGGGCAATTTCAGCGACAATTCAATAAAAAAGCGAGCCCGGAGGAGACTCGCTGCATTATAATATGCTAAAAATCAGATGAATGAAGTTATTAATGGGTTCGTAAATAATATTATGACCCCGTATTTAAGTGTGCTGAGTGTACTATGTATTGAGTCCGCCGCATACATTCAACACCTGACCATTGACGTAAGCAGAAAGGTCGGATGCGAGAAACAATGCAGCATTTGCAACATCCTGAGGGGTACCTGACCGCTTCAGCGGAATGTCTTTGATCCATTCGTCTTTAGCGGCCTGCGGCAGCTTATGCGTCATTTCTGTTTCAATGAAACCGGGAGCGATGGCATTGCAGCGTATGTTCCGGGAGCCCAGTTCAAGTCCTATAGACTTGGTAAATCCGATAATTCCGGCTTTGGAGGCTGAGTAGTTTGATTGTCCGGCATTTCCGCCAACCCCGACAACGGAACTCATGTTAATAATGGTTCCGAAGCGGTTCTTTATCATTATTTTCTGTACGGCTTTGGTAAGGTTGAATACACTTTTAAGATTGATGTTCATAACCAGATCCCAATCATTTTCTGACATGCGGAGCAGCAGGTTGTCGCGGGTAATTCCGGCATTATTCACCAGAATATCAATACTGCCGAAATCAGCTATAATATCATTGATTAATTTTTCTGACTGCTCAAAGGAGCTGGCATCCGAAGCGTAGCCTCTGGCTTTAATTCCCAGGGCGTTCAATTCTTTTTCCAGTTCTTCCATGGATTCATCTCTGCGGATATCGCTAAACGCCACCTGCGCACCTTCCGCGGCAAAAGTGAGCGCAATCGCTTTCCCAATTCCACGGGATGCTCCGGTAATTAATGCAATCTTTCCATTTAAAATGTTCATCGTGCTCTTTTTTAGTTGTTGCAGACTGAAGCATCAGGCCTGCTTTTTGTTTTTCACTGCAAAGATAATCATTGTTCGGGAAATAGTTTAATCTGTTGGTTTGGCTTTCATTGTCGCCATTGGCAGCAGCAGACAGCGCATCGTTTCATCTCAGAGCCCTTGCCTCGGTTCATTCAAAGTTTAATTATCTTTGCAGATATAGTTTCGTTACATGAAGCATCTTTTGATAAAGATATTTGTAATCACCGTTGCTGTTCTGATGTCACTGAGCGGGTATTCTCAAAAACATCCGGCAGCCGACGGACATCTGCTTGAGGCTGCTTACTCAGGGAGGATGGATTCGGTTTTAATGGCACTTGCCGACAGTGCGGATGTGAATGCCGTGACAACAAGTGGTGTAACTTCTCTGATGTATGCTGCACAGGGTGGATTTAAAGAAATAGTGAATTTGTTACTTGAGCATGGTGCTGATCCCGATTTGAAACCGTATGACGGGCGCACCGCTCTTATTACCGCGGCTTCGGCAGGGCAGCTTGATATTGCCGAATCTCTTATCCGCGCAGGCGCCTATATTGATTTGTATGATAATGATGGCGCTACGGCATTGATGCATGCCGCTGCAGCAGGCGATTTTTATATGACCGACATGCTGATTTACTATAAAGCAAATGTGAACCTGAAGGCCGACGACAGTACAAATGCGCTTATGATTGCTGCATACGGCGGACATGATGTACTTGCCGGTCTGTTGCTGAAACACGGTTCTAAAACTGATGAATTTGACAACAAAGGATTCACGGCAGTGCTGTTAAGCACCGGCACGGGCAATACTGCTCTTACTGATACATTATATAAGTATCACTGCAACTTCAACCGGAAACTGAGATTTTCGTATGTCAGTCCGCTTGACATGGCGCGGATAAAATGCGACAGACGGGTGGCGCGCATGATTCGCAAATATGCAGGTAAAGGCAGCATTTTACCATTTTACGACCGTCTTGAGCTGAGGCTGATTCCGGCCGATTTCAATTTTACGGATTATATGATGGGCTGTGCTTTCAGTATTTTTGATTCTAAATTCAATACGTCATGGAGTCTGGGAATATCGACCCGTGTGGCACGGAAGAGCATTCTTGAACAGCACGACGGATATTATCTGCAGCTCAGAGAGCAGCGAAGGAAGCTTGTACTGGGGTTTGAAAAAATGTTCGTTCTTCCCGGCGGAAGTTTTGAATTGCGTTACGGTCCTTTTGTGAATGTAAGCGGGCTGATGAGCTGGGGCAATTATGAAGGACTCAGCCGTAAAACCGGAACCGGTTTTTTATGTGCGCCCGCTGCAGGCTTTGCTTATATAAACGGCAATTTTAATTTCAGGCTGGAATATTCGTACGAAAATTATCATATATATAAGGTATCACCGCACCGCGTTGAAGTTTCGGTTGGCATTTTCATGAACCTGCCCAATCATAATAAAATATTGCGTACTATCAGCTGGCTATAACATGAGAACACTTTCGGTTATTATTTTCGCATTATGTGTTGTTTGTTGCGGTTGCAAGTCATCCGTATCGGAGCAGGATTGCCAGTCGTATGATTATACGGATTGCGAAACCACCGAACCTGTTGCGGCTAATTTAAATATCCGGCTCACCATCAATGCGGAAAATCCGTGGGTGCCGGTTTCTATTTACCGCGGCAGGGTAGAAGACAGTGTATTGGTGAAGTACGACAGTATAAAGGAGGAGAAGTATTCTGTACTGATGGAAACCGGGTCCTATTATTCAGTTGTTGCGCGCTATATTTCAGGCGATAAAATAATATATGCCATTGGGGGCGACAAGGTAAGCAAGTCGTCGCAAACGACCTGTGATTCTATTTGCTGGACGGTTACGGAAGGCAATGTAAATGTGGAATTGAAATACTGAAAATTATCGCTTTTTGCGCGCCTGATGGTCAATAATGATTTCGAAATGGGTTGGGTCAAGAAAAGTGTCGAATCTGAGATGGTCTTTCCGTTCGTTGTTTTTTCCTGCCATAATATCCACATGATATTCATTTAAAATGACTTTCCACAGCAGCTCGGTACAATAGAATTCGGTGCTGTCGTTGATGTTAAAGGCATTGTCAAATGGAATACCTTTTTTCAGGTAATCCCGCGCCCTTTCGCAAATGCACGACTGGTCTTTGCCTGAATCGGTTTTATAACGCACAACTACTACTGAGTTGTACTGGCTTTCGCGGATAAATGAATTAATTTCCTGTGCCTGCACTCCATCAACGTTTGAAAGGGAGCTTGAAACGGAGTGAATCACGTAGAGACTGTCTTTGTCGCGGCACACGATGGCGCAATGAGAGAGGTCGTACTTTTCTTTGAGTTGGGTGACGATCATATCACTAACAAATCCATAGCCATGGCGCAGAATGATGTCTCCGCTGTGAAGCTTTGCTAATTCGTCTTTAGATAATGCGTATTGGAGCGACTCTTGTTTCCGCGTGGAGCGGTAATCGTAAATTTTAAGGAAGGCATATGCGGCGAGGACGAAAACAATCAGGGCAATGAAGACGATAATAATTACCTTTTTCATTGCCCTGAAATTTAAAATTCAAGCCTGAATATTAGTTGGCAGGCTGTGTAGCTGTAGAATCAGCAGGAGGAGTTGTCTGGTCGCCAGTTCCTTCTTTTTTCATATCAACTAACCATTTGCCATCTTTTTTAACGAGGTCAACTTTTTCGTCTTTACCATCGCTGGTGTAGGTGCAAGCTGATTTTTCGTCTTTGGTTTCGCATTTCAGATTCTCGATTTTGGCTTCTTTTTTAGCTTCGGCACCGCCAATGCTTGAGAAACTTTCCATCATGTCAATCATCTGACCTGTCTGCTCTGTTCCAAGTTTTTTGGCTTCAGCATATTCTTTCTTGTTCAGGTGATTGAGGAATTTTTCAGCTACAGCTTCCGGAGTTTCTTTTTTACCACCGCAAGCATTGATTGCTAAGATAGCAATTGCTAAAACTGCAAATTTTACAAATTGTTTCATAAAAAGGTTTTTTTGGTTATTAATTTCTGTTTACGTCGCAAAAGTATAAAAAAAAATATGACTTACGGTAGGTTGCCCTGATTATTTTTACCAATATTTCAACAATGTTATTGACAATGTGGCACATCAGCCACACTCCCTGATGGTTGCAAAACGGCATTGATGTATATCAATTGAGCGCTCTTGCTGTTTATAAGTGTGCTGTAAGTGTTGCCGGAATACTATTTATCAGTATTTCTAATCCGTTTCGTTTGACTAACTTTGTCATAGTATTTTGAAAATAATTGTGCGACTTTGCAGATATGGATGAACTTAAATTGCTTACGGCTTTTCTGGAGAATCGGTTGAAGTTAGAACTTCCCGGTAAGGCTTCGCACATGAAAATGGTGCCCGAAATACGTTTCCCTGAGTTTGATACTCCTCCGGTTACGCCGAGAAACAGCAGCGTGCTGATATTGTTGTATCCAAAAGGAAAGCATATCTGCATCGTTGTTATTCAACGGCCTGAGTATCCTGGTGTGCACAGTGGGCAGGTTTCGTTTCCCGGTGGAAAAGCTGATGAACGGGATAGCAGTATTGAAGCAACAGCATTGCGTGAGGCACAGGAAGAGGTGGATGTAAATCCCGACAGCGTTCATGTAATTGGTCGGTTGAGCCCGTTGTTTGTTTCTCCAAGCAATTTTATGATTTATCCGGTTGTTGGTGTAACCTCCTCAACACCTGTTTTTAAAGGTGATGAGAAAGAGGTTGCTGCAATTTATAATATCCGGCTGAATGACATTATCAGCGGGAAATGCATCCAGCGAAAATCAATAAAACTACATCGCGGCATTGAGTTGGTTACGCCTTTTTACGACATTCAGGGACTGACGATATGGGGTGCAACAGCCATGATTCTGAGTGAATTCTCGGATGTTGTGAAGGAGTTTAGTGGTCAACTTCAGGAGTTGAGTTCTATCTCATAGGTTATTTCTGCAGCTTTAGCCAGCATGGCACTGATGCCACAATATTTTTCCTGAGATAATTGAACTGCCTTATTAATTTTATCCAAAGGTAAATCCTTGCCGGTGAATTGGTAGATGATATTTATTCTGTCAAAAATGCGCGGATGTTCTTCCGTTAATTCGCCATTGACGTTTATTGAAAAACTGTCGAATTCAACCTGCATTTTTTTCAAAATGGCCACCACATCCATACCCGTACATCCGGCAAGAGCTGACAACAGCAGCGGTTTTGGTCTGGCGCCCATACCTGTACCTCCAACACTTTCGTCGGCATCCATCATTATTTTATAAGGTCCCGATGAGGCTTCAAATGCCATATCGTTTTTCCAGCTGCAATCAATTTCTATATTCATAATTGTAGGTTGAATTACAAAGATAACGCAAAAAATCCCGACCGGACTGAGCCTGCCCGTTTTTGTATAATTTCCGAGCCTGAATAGTTTTTATCGTAATTTTGTTAAAACGTTTTTTTTATGAGAAAGATTGTTCCCGTATTTTGTCTGTTGTTTTTAGTGTTGCTTACACTGAGTTGCAAGAAAGATCCAACCATTGAATACGTTGGCACGCCGCCTCCCGATACGCTGGCTCTTACTTCAGACGAGAAAGCTTTGATATTGGCGGGTGATGATACAACCCTGATGCGGGTGCTCACCATTAATATCCTTGACGATTCGTTGAAACTGCGCACAAAAAGTCATGATGTACGACCCGATACGAATGATGCTGCGCTGATGCAATTAATACACCGAATGCTGGTGACCGTTAAAGACCCGGCCAACCCCGGTGTCGGTATTGCCGCGCCTCAGGTAGGAATAAACCGCAATATTATATGGGTGCAGCGCCTCGACAAAGCAGGCAAGCCATTTGAAGTGTATCTGAATCCTCGCATTGTACTTTATTCCAACAAACAGATAATTTTCAACGGCGACGGATGCCTGTCAATTCCGGGAGTTCATGGGAACAGTCACCGCAGTTCGGCCGTTGTAGTTGAATACGATTTGCCCGATGGCAGCCATCATCAGGAACTGATTGAAGGGTATAGCTCTACAAATTTTACGTCCGTTATTTTTCAGCACGAAATAGACCATCTGAACGGGATATTGTTTATAGACCGCCTCTAATACCTGCCGTTATTTGAAGCAGATATCGCCCGGAATAATGCCCGCTGATAAGGTATTTAATAAAACACCGCCGTTGCTGTACGTATAAACTTTTCCTTTTTGTACGTAGTCGATGGCATCGGCAATAAACAGCGTGCCGGCCGGTGATACAGCCAGTCCGTGAAAATTGCGACCACTCAGCGGGATGAAAGGTGCGGCAGGCAATGCTGAGGATGATACACCCATTTTATTCACGCCCTTATTCAGATAGTAAATCGTATCTGCAGCGGCATTCATCCGCAGTTTGTCCCAGATATTTAAGGTTGCGGATATCGGAAACGACTGCTCAACCTGCAAATTCTGAAGATTGATTCTGTATATTCCGGCAGTAGCGGAAGTGGTTAAATCGCCGGCACACATCACCCACAGTTTGCCGTTTTTATCTGTCTGCAGTGAGTTTGAGCCTATACCAACATGAATGCTGTCGATGATTGCATCTGTATTTGTGTTTACGATATACAGATATTCGGTGCGGGTATTGGTCACAAATACATTGCTTCCCGACATAAGCATTTCTTCGGTGCTTCCCTTGCATGGAATGTGGCCGCTTACTGCATTTGTTGCAAGGTTGACAATAGTAATGCTGTTACTGTAGAGATCTGAAACATATGCTTTGGTTGATGAAACCGGTAGCATATAGCGGGGCGAATCCAGGTTTTGTATCTGACCCGTTGAAGTGAAATCTTTCAGGTTAACAATCTCAATTTTGTTTGAATTATTGACTACAATATATGCCTTGCTGTCGATGATACACATGGACTGCACCACGTCGCCGAGTATGCGCCCGTTTGCTTTGTTGAAGAGGTCTTCGGTGAGAGTACCGTCGTCAGTATTATAAAAAGAAACAGAACCGTTTGCTGCCTGGTAGTTTCCTTCATTCATAATAAATGCACCATGCAGAGAAGTCATATCGGGCACATCATTAACCGGCGGTGTGTCATCCTTTTTCTTACAGGCTGAAAGAATGCCGGAAACAATAATTATCAAGGAAAACAGAACAAAGATATTTTTGAAAATTTTCATACTAATGCCGAATGATAAATGTTGAATGATAATATGAAGTGCCGTTCTGAGCCGATAATAAATAACATCCATCAGAAAGACCGGTAATATCCATTTTGTAAGTGTCTGATGATACTGATTCTGCAGTCAATACTTGTGAAATTAATCTGCGCCCTGCCAAATCCGAAATATGAACCATCGTATTTCTTTCACTTTCGTGAGATGGAACAGCGAAACGAATGTCATCTGACGCAGGATTCGGAAAAACGTTGATTTGGATATTTTTGAATTCTTCTACCGATTGGGGCTGTTTATGAATTACGCCCACTGCATCGAGGTCAAATCCGCCCTGTGCAAAAGGTGTGGGCCAGGGGTCATTTATTTTATTTCCGGCCGAATCGCGCGTTGCCAGGCTGTCAGTCATGCTTCCTACAACATCAATAATTTTTATGTGTGTGACCGCTGAAATATCAAGCCCCGCAATGGAATCCAGCTCCTGAAGGTCGAAGGGCGTTCCGTAATTCAAACTGTATTTTCCGGCCAGATTATTAATTTTTGTGGCATCAATCGTACCGAACGTGCCTATTTGTGTGGCGGTATCCGTAAGCGATGTGGGAGGGAAGCGAAAGAAGTTTATGCCGTCTGAACTGACTTCTACAAAAGCCAGTTCAAGAAAAAGTCCGTCAAATGAATTTTCAAAAACAGCAAAATCCCAACCGGGCCCATTGGCAATGGGTTCATCAAATGTAAGTATTGCAATGCCGCCATCGCCTAGACTTACAACGCCTCCGGGGCCTGCAGGACCTGTGGCCATTGAACTGTCGCCTACCGTGACGAATCCCAGTGAGGTGTCTGCAATATTCTGGAAGCCGCGCTGAACGGTACATGCACTTGCCCATGCTACAAACGCAGAGCTGTCTTTATACATGGCAGTAGTGCCTGTTTGTCCCGCTGCAGGCGGATACTGAGCGTAAAGCCCGACAGTTAAGGATACCAGAATGATGAGTATTATGATTCTC
The DNA here is from genome assembly GCA_037133915.1 of Bacteroidota bacterium. Taxonomy (NCBI): domain Bacteria; kingdom Pseudomonadati; phylum Bacteroidota; species Bacteroidota bacterium. The sequence goes on along the minus strand of JBAXND010000013.1, from coordinate 80,923 downwards.
TTTGTCATCATCAAGATTATTGTTTCATTATTTTTTTGGTGATGCAATAGTTACTGTACGATATCTCCAGTAAATATAGGCCTTTCGCAAAAGAAGTGCTGTTTATTTCCATTTCGTCAAGGGGAGCCGCATTTTCGAAAACGCAGCTGCCAATTGCACTTATGATACGCAAACGCTTCATTCCCGGGGCTTTTACTGTTATAACGTCTGTGCTCGGATTCGGAAATATTGAAATATTTTCATTTGGGTAATCCGGCACCGATGCGTATGAATCGGCAGTGATGAAGTTATCGAGGCAGAAATAGGCAGGTGTATTCATACCGAAAGAGCCGGTATCGGAGCTGGTCAAGCCAAACGACAGGCTGTCGACATTGCCCAGCGGGCTAAGGTCCAGGTATTGCCAGTCGGTAACAATATAGTCGAGCGCGTTATTGGCGAAACGGTAATCGGCTAAAAAGAATTCAACGGTGTCTTGCAGTGCTGTTCCGCCAAGCCATCCGCTTACCGAAAGCTTGAACCAGTCGGGGTCGTTGCCGCTGTTGCCTCCGAATTTTTTCGAGAATCCGTCGCCGTCGCGCATACTCAGAGCAGGGTAGGTGTCGTTGGTAATCCACGCACCGGTCACCATTTTGCCGGCGGCATTGCCCGTAAGAATAATTTTTGCATCAGGCTGGCAAACAATGTAATTGTCAGACCCAAACACACCGCCTGCCGGACGGGCGCTGTACATATTCCCAAATCCGCCGGTCACACTGTCTTTTTTATTCGAATAGGCCCAGCCGCCATCCCAGAAAAAATAGGTAGTATCAAAAACCGTTGGGAAATAAGCATTTCCGTCTGCGAATCCTCCGCTAAGGTCACTTCCGTCCCAAAAGGTGTCAACAGGCAATACCAAATCTTCGAAGTCGGAAGTGGTTTGGCAACGACAGCTGTATTGAATTACCAGTATAAAAATTGTTGTCAGGAGTAATTTTGTGTACTTGTTCATAATACGGTGCTTTTAAGTGGTATTGTTTTATTGTTATTTTGAATTGTCATTTTTAAATCTGCCGTCAGCAGTGAGTACTATCCCTACTTTGAAACTGCGTCCCGTTCCGGGCATCCATGCGATGGATTGATACTCTGTATTCCAGATGTTGCTGATGCTGCCATAGATTTCAATGGCGAAGTGCTGCAGATGAAATTTATTTGAAAGATAAATTTTCCCTGTTTGGTAAGGTTCCAGAAAAAATGTGTTGTCGGATGTTGTGTATCTGCCGCCGGTGCAGGAATGCAGGTATATAAGCTGCACATTGTGCCAACCTATTTCCAGTCTTCCGAAAGCTGAAATCTGAGGAACATAAATCAGTTGTTTTCCTACAGAGGCATCATTTTCATATTTCGATTTCTGGTTGGTGGATTTCACATAATTTATGGACGCGCTTATTTTTACATGCCATGATTTTTTGCTGAATCCGCCATTCAGGGTTGCTTCCGTTCCTCTTGACCATACTTCAAGCAGGTTGCGTGGCGACCAGTAACTATCCATTGGCAGCCAGATAATCCAGTTATGAATGTTGCTGTTGAATGCACTTATTTCGTACGAGGTGGTAAATGATTTGATGTTGATTTGATGCTGAATTCCGAGTTCTTCGGTCCATCCCTGCTCGGGTTTCAACTCGCGGTTTCCGCCGGGTACCCAATAACGGTCGTTTAGTGTTGGCAGCCTGTACACACCTGAGCCGTTGGCATAAACTTTAAAGCTTTTGAACAGGTTCCATTCGATACCTGCTGCAGGAACCGGATTCATCAGGGTGCCGTCAACAACTTCTTCGCGCAGGCTGACGGCAGTTTTGAGATTTCCATTTTTCGTTACATATTTCCATGAAACAAAAAGGGATTCCTTTTGCTGTTCGGCGGTTTCCGAATAATTATCGGATGATGCCTGCGCATAAGTAAGGTTCAATGCGGCATTTATTATATGCCCTTTTGCCGGTCTGAAACTACTTTCGGCATCGGTTGATGAAACAACGGAGGTAAGCAACGCATCTGTATTGATATCGGGGTTTTCATAATGCTGTATATCGTAAAACAGTCCTGAACGAAGCTGCAGGTCAACTTTCGCGCTTGTGCGCTGCCAACCCGCGCTGAGCCTTGCAAAGCGGTCGTCCTGTGTTGCATTACTATACGGTTTAACCATTAATGGCGGTATTTGCCGTTGTTCGTCCTGACACCAGATTCGAATATTTATTTCCTGATTGTTGCCTATTTTCAGGTAATTTTCCTGCAAAAGACCGGTGCTTATAATAGCCGCATGCTGGAGTTTCGAAATCGGTTTTGCGACCAGGGTAATATTTGTGAATGGATAATTATTTTGAGCGCTGTTATAAAATATTTTTGTTGATGAAACCAGTTTTTTACCGCTGAAGAGTGCTGAAAACTGACCCGAATAATCATCAAAGCTTCCGGCAGCACTGCCAATACTGATATTCCAACCGCGGTTAAATGATGGTTTATTTTCGAAATGGATACTACCGCCAAGTGCACCACTTCCGAAAAGGGCGCCGGCACCGCCATATTGCAGTGTTACTTTATCTGCAAAAAACACGGGCAACAACGAAATATCGGTTCCTCCATTCATCGGGCTTTGCAGGCTGAATCCGTTCCAGAGTACTGCTACATGTGCTGCTCCGGTACCCCGCATAGAAATTGTTGCAAGGCTTCCTGCACCATAACTTTTCACGGCAACAAGACTTAATGTGGAGAGCATATCCGCTAATGACAGGGTTTTGCAAGTTCCCAGATCTGTGCTGTCAATCCGAACTACTTTTGTGCCAACAGTAAACACGTCGAGGCGGGCTGCAGAAACATCGACTTCCCGGAGCGGAACAACGGTATCGGTCAGGCTCTTTTGTGCCGTGCACGAGCTGTATGCTGCCAAAAATGACAGAATAAAAACAGCTATTTTATAACCTGAACGAAAAGGCATTATACTATGATTATTTTAATCATCAGTAACAATACGGGAGAAGGAAAAAGTTTATGCCACCGTCCTTTTCGCTTTTTTCCCGAAGCTACAATACAATAATGAAATGGCAGGTCTTCTGACTTACTCCCTTCTCTGGTGTCTTCCCATCCGCGAAAGCGAACAGTGACATATGGTTTCCAGGAAGTTTAAAGAGCTTACAGCAGCGGGCACTGTCCGGGATTTTCACCCGGTTCCCTTGCAGCCATTACCAATGAATAAATGGCTTACCGTTTCGGAAGCAAAGATATAAAAATATTCAGGAATGCGGTAAAAAGTAAAAAAGATGATGCTACCGTATTTTGATGCGCTGACCGATGCGCAGGATACTTTTGGACGTGAGGCCGTTTAGTTTGCAAAGTGTGCTCACCGAAGTGCCGTATTTAGCAGCGATGTGCCCCAGTGTATCTCCGCTTTTAACGGTATAATAAGTTCCGCCGCCTTTGTAGTTTTGAGTGGTCGTGGTGCCTTTTCCGCCTTTGATGCTTTTGAGCGGGCTTTCAAAGGTTTGTTTAGTGATAAGCAATGTGTCGCTCAGTAATTTGAATTTTTCAAAATCCACAACTTTTCGTGGATTCATGGGGGTTCCCAGATAACGGATTTCGAAGTGAAGATGGGGTCCGGTAGAGTGACCGGTGCTGCCGCCAAGACCAATAACATCACCGGCTTTCACCGTTTGATTGGGTAACACTTTTGCTGCAGACATATGCCCGTAAATAGTTTCTAAACCGTTGAAATGCCTTATTACAACTACATTTCCGTAGCCTTTATGGTATTTGGAAATGCGAATAATCCCGTCAAACGCACTGCGTATGGTGTCTCCAATATTAAGGTCGATATCGATGCCGTAATGAAAGCGTCTGTGCCTGAATCCATAGTCGGAATTAATCTTGTCTTTGCGCGGCATCACAAAGAAATTGGTTTTTTCATCGCATAGCACAAGAATAGTGGTATCTTCTTTTTTTGAAAAATCAACTTTTGGAAAATGAATTCCTTCCGTGTCCCAGTTTTCATAGAATGATGACATGGGAAAAAATTCTGAGAGGGAGTCGGTGATATCATAAAAATTGGAATGCAGGTCGATGCTGTCATTCATACTTTCTATGATGAGGAAGTTATTGGAATCAGGCTCTTCCTGTCCCCGGGCGTATCCGCCCGACAACAGTATTATGGCTATTGCCGCAAATAGTATGTTTCGTATTTGATTCATTGGATCCGACCGCTTCGCTATCTCATTATTCCCAACAGAAACAGCGTTTACAAAAATAGCATTTTGAATTAATTTTCATCAGAAAAAAAATAAAAAAATAGACGTTCAGGCATGTATTACGCCTTCGGAATGCTTGTTAATAGGTGTTTACAACAACTAACGGTTGATAATAAACCTGACAACACGCAAACCGGCAGAAGTGTAAATCTTCAGGAAATACATGCCGTTAGCGAGTTTGCTTACGTTAAGTGCTCTGTCGTTCAGGATATCGGTTATTGAAATGTTGCAGGCAAATCTACCTGTAACGTCTGATATTTCTGCACTTTTGATGGTTTCGTTCAGAATATTTACCGACACTCTTACATAATCAACGGCCGGGTTTGGCGAAATATTAAATGCGGGAATTTGTCCATTTTCGTCAATGCTGTTGAGTGTCAGGTTTTGTGTAATTGTGTCGGAATCGCATGGATTGATTGCGTAAAGCGTAACAATATAATTACCTGTTGCAGTGTAGGTGTGGACAGGGTTGGCTGTGTTGTCAGTATTGCCGTCGCCGAAATCCCATAAATAGGTGAGGGCATCTGTTGAGGTATTGGTAAAGCTTGTTTGCAGATTAGACGGCATAAAACTGAATCCTGCAACCGGCTTTGGAAACAGCGCAGGAAAAACATAGGCACTGTCTGTTGCCGAGCATCCGTCGGAGCTGATTACTGTTACGGAAAACAGGGTAGTGTCGGCGACAAGCACAGTAATGGTGGGGTTTGAACTTGGTGGAGTCGTATTCCATGTATATCCAGTACCTCCCGTGGCCGTGAGTGTGGCACTATCGCCTGTGCATACCGGTACATCAGGACCTGCGCTGGCTGCAGCATACGGAAAGATACGGACACTGTCAGCAGTATTGTCGTTGGATGTATTTATGTCCACCGCAAGAGTTGTTCCGGCTGTGATTGAATGTGCTCCGGGAATGGCAATATTCTCTGTCTGGCTGAATGTGAAAGCGGTGCTGTCGCCGGGATTGAGTGTAATTGAAGGTGTAGTAGCATTAACGACCGGCGAACCCTGTATCAGGTAGAAAACGGGAACAGAGCCACTAAAGGGCCAACTGCCAAAATTCTTAATAAACACAGTAACGTGAAATGCTATACCCGGGCAAATTCCATGGATGTTGTCAAAGGCGCTGATGCCCAAATCTTCAATATTGAATTCATCTGCGCCTATGTCAGGAGGATTTGAACGTGACTGATTGTCGATATCATCGGTGATAGAAAAGTAGAGCAAAGCGGCTGTCCCTGCACCATGAATAGTTCCCGATGAAGCATGGAGGTCGGAAGCAGAAGTAAAAAGCGGATCGGCCGAAACCGAATTGGCATCAAGCGATGAGGCCGTGCGCCAGTCGGAAAGCAAGGCTGTATTACCGGCACTTTTCCATGAGCCCACATAACTGCCTGTTGTGTATAGATCGTTGTAGTTAGAAGAAGTAACAGGAGTTCCTGTGGTCGCGTCTGCATAGTAACAATATCCGCCGCCTGTATTTGCCAGTACATTATTTATTATGTAAAGTGTTGCAGTTATCGACCCGTTCAGGAATAGTGCCCTGCCCGATGCAGCACTGCTACTGTAAATGTGGATGCTGTTGTTATAAATACATTCAAGTTTAACGTTGTTCAAACTGATTCCATGTGCTGTTGATGTTCCGCCTACAGCAATAAAATTATTCGCAATCAACCCGCGGATGCTTGATGTTTCGTTGCAGTTTGCCAGATAAATTCCTGTACCCGTGCTCAGGTCGAGCCTGTTCTTCAGTATACGGAGGCTGTCGTTGGCATATTGCCCATAAATACCTACATAATTGCTGTTTGCGCTTGCTGTGCTGATAATATTATTATTTATTTTGGCTGATCGCTGGCTTGTCATGTAGATAGCCCTATAATTCTGTCCGCTGAAGGTATTATAGGTAATTTGTGTCCCGGACTCGGGCATAGTGCTGCCCTGACCAAGGTAATAGAATCCAAAACTGCCGTACAGAAATTTGTTCTGTGTAAAAACGTTGTATGAATCTTCGAGTGCATTGGTTGAGCCAATCAGCGCGCAATAAGTATTCAGGTTTGCTTTTGTAGTTCCTTTGATAATATTATTAGAAAAGGTATTATGGGTTGCGCCCGATGAAATGTCAACCACCTGGGCGTAAGCCAGTGTATCTGTCCGTTGTATGGTCATCTGCCGAAAGGTAACGTAATCGGTACCGTTTAACCGAAGTACGTAATTGTTAGAGGCTGTTGCCGACGAGTTAAATTGAAGTATCACCGAGGTACTGTCGTGGTTCAGCGATTCAAAAGTTATGGTTTTATTGGCTGCGGTACCGTTTACGGCACCTATTGAAATCTGTTCATTGTAGGTACCCGGTTTTACCTGAAATACAACAGAATTACTAATTCCGGAAGAATTCAACGCGGTGACTGCTGCAGAAAAAGTGGTATAATCTGAAGGTGCTGTACCAATCACTTTCGTTCCGCTGAGTTGCCCGAAGAGGGTAGTTGGAATGAGGCAGAGCACTGTAATCCATTTGGAGTAATTGAGTTTAAATTGCAACATCAGATAAGTGTTTAGGTTTTATGAATTCAAAGATAAATATTTTTTTGAAGCATGCCTTGCCGGGAAAATTGCCATACAAACCATGTCTGGTAAGGTTTTCGATTAAATTTCAATTTTCCCTGAGGGGAGGTCAGTGATTAAATATTAATTAATTTCGACCCGAACGATTATTTTATTGTAAATTAGTTGCCTGTTTTTCAACTTTGTATAAATAATTCTTAGGATTATTAATTAAAAATTGAAACTTTTTGGCGGGAAGTTGGGTATAACTATCATAAAATAATAAATATCAATCTTAGTACGCTTTAAAAAATTATTATTAGTTTTACTGACTGAAAATTGTGCAAAGGAACCGTTAATCGGTGCAATAATCATATAGAGATTTGATTATGAGATATTTAAAAAAGTGGTATGTGGTAGTGCTGATTGTTTTTGTCACAACGCTGGCATTGGAATCGTGCTCCAGACATTACCGTTACAAAAAAATGATAAAACGCAGAAGATCTGCGGTAGCCAAGCGTTATCATTCGCCATGGCAGAAAAAAATCAAGAGAAATACCATTCCCATCAACCAGAATTTCATTATCAAGAATAAGAGAAATACACGTGGCGTTCCTACGGCTGCAAGAAGAACAAAATAGAAAATGATTAACGGCTGTAATGCCGGTTAAGATATCAAAAGCATCAATGAAATCCCGCCCTTAGCGGGATTTCATTATTTTATCCGTAAATATTTTCTTTCCGGAAGTTACTTTCAGAATATAAAAACCTTTTGACAGGTTGGAAATACCGTCAACAGGAATGTAAGTGAGCCCATAACCACGTTCTATGTTATCTTCAGCAAAAACGATTTTGCCGGCAAGGTCAAACAATTCAATTTTTACCTTTAATGTATCCTTGGAATAAAACACAACATAGAAACTATCAGAAAAAGGGTTCGGAGCTACATTGATATTATTTTCTTCGTCAAAATTATGAATTTTGTTTCCGCTCAGAATAAGGAAGGCTCCTGTCAGATTGGGTATGCCGTATCCATAAAGACTGTCCGGATTATTGAACCTGTTGGCCGATGCAATCACTGCCTGATACACCTGCATATTGGTCATGGTGGTGTTCGATTGCCACAGGCATGCTACGGAGCCGGCCATAACCGGGCTGGAGAATGATGTGCCATTGCCCGGCATTACGCTTCCCGAAGTAGACGAAACAATGGTGCCTTCGCCCATACCACAAACATCGGGTTTTATGTCGCCACCGTAAGCCGGTCCGTGTGAGCTGAAGCTGGCAAAATTCGTATTTCCGTCAACGGCACCGATACACAATACACTGTCGCCGTCAGAGGGTGCACCAATGTATTTCCAGGCATCGTTGCCTGAGTTACCTGCACTGTTTACTACGAGTATTCCTTTAGCGGCGGCCATATTTGCACCCAGCGTTGAACGGCAGGTATGACCGTTCATATCGGCATAGGTGTGGTTCCAATCGGGGTTTAAAAATTCGGTATAACCGAGTGACGAATTGATAACGTCGGCGCCAACACTGTCGGCATATTCGGCTGCGGCCACCCAGTTATCTTCTTCTATCGGGAATTCTGTATCGGCATCTTCGGAACGAAGCAGCCAGTAGCTTGCCAACGGAGCCGTACCAATCATTTGTCCGGGAGCATTGCCACCCATGATAGAAAGTACCATCATGCCGTGTGTGGATTTTGTGAAAACATCACCGTTGGGTTCAACAAAATCTTTAGTACCCAAAATCTGATTATTTGCCCATAAGCTATCGAAAATGCCTATTGAATTTACATGATAAAAACCGGCATCAATAACGGCGATTACCATTCCTTGTCCGCGAAATCCCTGACTGTGCAGATAGTCCGTAGCAATCATGTGCGCCTGTGTGTAAGCCTGCCCGTAATCAAAAACATTGGTTGAAAGAAATGATGGCTGTGGCGAAAGCAATTCCGACATATCCTGAGAAAATTTACTGCCGGAAGGTAGTGACTGGCTGCCTTCTTTCATCGTATCATAATTCTTAGGAATGTATTTGGCGCCTTTTTTAACGGGGGTTTCAGCCAGTGTATCGATTGAAACCACGAACGGCAACGCCTGAATACCTGCTATTACATTGGGATCGGTAGTGAAAATTGAAATGCAGTTGAACCATTTTGAAACAGTGAGTATTTGAGCGCCTTTGTTGCGAACACTGTCGATATACCAGCTGTTGACGGGAATATCATTAAGTTTAATAGCAATATTTTGCTTAGTGCGACGGGCAATAGCGCGTGCCGAAAGAAATGCCGAAGGGGTGGAAATGGAATACGGGCTGCCTGTTTTATCACTGAAAGTGACTCTGAATTTACTGGCAATGTATTGAGCATCGACTGATAGAGCAATAGAAACAAGGATAAAGCCGAAAATGAATTTTCTCATGATGATAAAGTAATTAGTTGCCGTAAGAAAGAATTGTATATGTGTAATCTTTGCCTTTTTCAATTTCGCCGGTTGGCTTTTTCACAATGCTGCGATATTTCTTATAAATCATGCCTATGTCCCGCGCATAAACCTCGTTTGCAATATCTTCACTAATAAGCGTTATTTCATTTGCCTGCAGAACGGTAACAGTTGAATCATACTGAATATTGTTGGCAATATAGGGTTTGTTAAATTGCTTGTATTCGTAATCCTGCTTGCCAAGCGTATTGTAAATGTTTCCATTCCATACCAAACCACTTTTAGTCGGGAAGATCATTTTCACGAAACGAATATTTTCCTCCACCTTTTCGGCTGTGGATTGAGTAAGATTCATCACCCAAACATCGGCCAGGTACCAGGAGCTTGTGTCGCTCATTTTTTTATAGCGCTCAAGGCGTGCGGTGGGGCGGCCTTCATTATCAAGATATTCCGATTCAACGGTTTCTTTAATTTGAAACTGAAATGTGTCAACTGCACCCGTAAAATCGTTCCAGTTGGTTGAGTCAACCTGATAAAGGACCCAATGCCCGACATTTACCGGAAAATAGCGGTAACCCATGTCAACGGGTGGAAGTACAGAATCTTTTTTACACCCGGCAAAAATCGTTATGGCGAATAAAAGGGGTAGGAGTGTCTTTTTCACATTGTTAAATTTATATCTGCGAATTTAGGAAAAATATTTATGATTTATTTGTTTACATAATTATTCCGCCTCCGACAAGGTCGTCTCCTTCGTAAAAAACGGCCGATTGCCCCGGTGTAATTGCTGAAACCGCATGGTCGAACATTACTTTAATAGTGCCTTCATCATTTTTTATCAGGCGGGAGCCGGTACCTTTATCATTGTATCGAATGGCAGTGCTGATATTGTTCAGGACTTCAATCTTTGCATATTTCATCAGATTGTAATCGCGGACTATCATTTCATCTGACAGCAATTCATCCTTTTTTGCAAGGATTACGGTATTGGTCAGCGGGTCGAGTTTTTTTACATACAGCGGGTGCCCGGCCGCTACATCAAGTCCTTTGCGTTGACCAATGGTATAAAAAGGATAGCCATGATGTTTACCGAGTATTTTTCCTTCGGTGTCGGTGATATTGCCGCCATCAACTTTTTGTTCCAGTCCTTCAACGCGCCTTCGCAGAAATCCGCGATAGTCGTCATCAGGAACGAAGCATATCTCATAGCTTTCGCTTTTTGTTGCAATACGTGCGAGTCCGGCACTTTTTGCAATTTCCCGGATGTCGTTTTTATTTCTTTCGCCGAGTGGAAACATGGTACGGCTAATCTGTTCCTGGTCGAGTCCCCAGAGCACGTATGTCTGGTCTTTGTGGCTATCTAAACCTTTTTTGAGAAACCAACGGTTGTTCTCGTGAGCAACCCTGGCATAATGACCTGTTGCAATGAATTCGCAATCGAGCTGATTGGCTTTTTCAAGCATATCGCCCCATTTCACAAGTCTGTTACAAAGCACGCAGGGATTGGGTGTGCGGCCTGCCAAGTATTCATCAATGAAGTTGCTGATAATCTTTTTTTCGAAGACATCGCGCAGATCCAGCACATAATGCGGCATGCCCAGTTTTACGGCCATTGCGCGGGCGTCGTTTATGGAATCGATGGAGCAACATCCGGTTTCGTGTGCCGAACCACCGGATGCGGCATAATCCCATGTTTTCATGGTAATCCCAATCACTTCCCAGCCTTCTTCGTGAAGCAGCAGTGCCGCAACGGAGCTGTCGACACCACCGCTCATGGCAACTAACACGCGCCCTTTTCGTGACATGGTTATTCTTCTCCTTTAATAAGTCCTGCCCAGTGTAAAAAACCCTGCAGTTTGTCGCTTGCAACTATAACATCTTTTGACGGTTTTGGGTAAAGCTCAAGCTTTCCATCTTCACGCGAGAATGTTGTGCGGTTTTTAATTGACCATATTGCTACGATATATTCTGGATTTACCCGAAAAAACTTAGAATCATTCATCACGTATTCCATTTCCTCAAGCTTTTTAGTGATGGGGATATCGTTTCCGTCTTTAAGACGAATACTGCATTTTCCTTTTTCCGAAAAGATATAGGCGATGGTATAAATATCAATATACTGTATTACAAGGTTGGCCTGAACGGCTATTTCCTCCTTTGAGATTTGTCCGTTGCGATAGGTGATACGTTTGTCGGTAGGTCCGAGTTCCGTAAAGTACATCCAGACTCCATCCTGTATTCCGGCTTTCATAGTGCCTGATATCATTATTTTCCCGGAGATGTATAAATATTGAATCAGCCCATTGAGTTCATCGTTAACATACGTACCTTTTACCTTGACCAGACTGTCGGGATAATACTGTTTCCATTCGCCGTTCTTCAGGTTGTCTTTATAATTTAATTCTTCGTCGAGCCTGCCTGTTTCGAGCCATGTTTTCCAGACGCCATCGCGCAGACCGTTTTTGTAGTTTTCTTCTGCAATTAATATTTCGGATGTGTTATAATACTTCCACTGACCGTCCTTTTTTTTGTCGATAAAAGTGCCTTCGGCTAATTTTTTTCCATTAGGATGAAACGAAACAGTCTTTGCTACTTTACCATTATCAGTATAGTTGGCTATCGATTTTATTTTGCCATCGGGAAAATAATACTTGAATTCGCCGGTGGGTTGATCATTTTTAAAAGTGCCTTCATATTTAAGGGTATCGCCGCTGTATTTTTTCCAGTATCCCTGTTTGCGACCAATTGAATCGGTTTTTCCCACAGGCTGTGCCACTGCACTGCTCACCATCAAAGCGGTTAATATTATAATTGTTGCAAACGGTCTCATAAGCAAGTGCGTTTAATCGTTCTAACGTAAATCATTCAATAATATTTACTGAAGCGCAAAAATCGTTCAAATTTTTAAAGGACATGTCGATAAGATGGCTGTTTTTTTTCGTTTCAGGACTGTTACGGCCAATATACACCGTGAACATTCCGCATCTTCGGCCAAATTCCATATCGGATAATGCATCGCCCACCATGATTGATTTTGAAAATACTATTTCCGGAAATTCTGCCCGTGCTACCAGTGCCATGCCTGTTTCGGGCTTGCGGCAAATGCTTCCGCTTTCTGCCAGATCGGGGCAATGATAGATTTTATCGATACGTCCACCGGCAAGGCTTATCTCCTTCACCATTTTTTTATGAACCACGGCAAGTTCTTTTTCAGTCATGATGCCTTTGCCAATGCCTTGCTGGTTGGTAACAATAATGATGCGATTGAATTTTTCGGCTAAGCGAATCAACGATTCTTTTACGCCATCGATAAAGCTGAACTGCTCCCATGATGCAACATACGCCCCCGGTAACTTGGTATTTATTACACCGTCGCGGTCAAGAAACAAGGTCCAGGTACTGTCTATTTTCAATGAAGGATTCAATTAACGATGAACTAATAATTGTTATAATTGGGTTACTTTTTAATTAGTCAATTTGAAGATTTGATAATTTTGACTTTACGAACGTTATCTTCTTTTTGACTCATGACTCACGACTCACGACTCACGACTCATGACTCACGACTATTTTTTGAACATTTTTTCTTCAATCAAACCACAAATTACATGGCCGATGGCAATATGCGCTTCCTGAATAATGGGTGTGATTTCCGAAGGTACGTTTACAAGGAGTGCGCAGGCTGTTTTCAGTTTTCCGCCGTTTTGTCCCGTCATTGCTATGGTTATCATGCCTATTGCATTTGCGGCATTCATGGCGCGAATAATATTTTCTGAATTTCCCGAAGTGGAAATAGCTATCAGCAAATCTCCCTTGCGGCCTTTGGCGCGGACAAGTCTGGCATATACTTCGTCGAAGGCATAATCATTGGCCACGGCCGTGAGGTACGAGGAATTTACGTGGAGCGCTTCTGCATCGAGCGGTGCACGATCAAAACCATAACGACCGGATAATTCGGCGGCGATATGCTGTGCATCGGCTGCACTTCCTCCGTTTCCGCAAAGCAGTATTCGTCCGCCCGCACTCAAAGAGGCGACAGCAATCCCGGCCACTTCTGTAATTACAGACAGAAGTCCTGCATCGTCCAGAATTTTTTGTTTGACCTCTATTGATTTGCTGAAATGTGTTTTGATATCCATGATTTGAGATGGATTATTTATAATAATTTTTTGTGTATCCGGAGGCGGTTCCTTTTTTGGTGGTTACCTGCCACAATCCTTTTATCATACCCAGGCCGTAGGCAACAACCTGTAAATATAATGTAATAATTGATAATAGCGAAACTTTGAAGTTACGGTAGCGCATTGCAGATTGCACGAACGCTAATCCGGCAACAAGCAGGGCGCATCCGCCTACGATTATCCATATCCATTTCGGGAAAAACGGAAAAGGTGTGAGAAGCAGTAATAGAATGAAACCTGCTACCAGCATGGAAGGTGCAAAGTGTATGGGTTTCAGCATGCCTTTATCCAGACGTCCCAAATTAACGCGTGCCACACCCCAGTTAAATATTTGTTTGTAGAAGCGTTTGAGGCTTGTTCGGCGCTTGTGGTAAACGAAGGCGTCGGCAATGAGTCCAACCTTGTAGCCATTGCGGTATATGCGTGACGAAAACTCCATATCCTGTCCATGGCGCAGACCGCCCATTCCGCCTATTGTTTCGAAAACGCCCCGTTTTATCCCCATATTAAAACTGCGCGGGTAGAACTTTTTACTGATACTTTTTTCAGAGCCTCGAGTGCCTCCAGTTCCAATAAATGAGGTCATGGAATAGTTGATGGCTTTAAGAAGTGGGGAGAACGACGGATGGCAGGTGTCGGGACCGCCGAATGCATCGAGCGGCTCGCGGCTCAGATGCTCATCCACTTTGCCAAGGTATTCGGGCGGGAACATACAATCGCTGTCAACAAAGATGAAATATGCACCGGCAGCGGTTTTCATACCCTGATTGCGGGCTTCACCCGGACCTTTATTTTCCTGATAAATATAGCGGAGGTTAAGTCCTGAAGGCGATATGTAGCTTTTAATGAATTCGGTAGTGCCGTCACTGGAGCCGTCGTCGGAGATCAGAATCTCAAAGTCGGAACGCTGAAAGTCAAGCTGCTCGGCTGATGCCAAAAGCTCCTTGATTTCGCTGAGGCGGTTGAATGATGCTATTATAAATGAATATTTCATGAACAAAATCTCTGCCTGATTTAAATTTTGAATTTACATTATCTGCAAAAATAAATAAAATGGAGTAAGAAACAGGGAAATCGTTGCGAATGGTTTCGTGGTAGGCGGATAGCGTGAGTTATTATTGTTCAAAATTTAACTTCATTGAATAAACAAAAAACGCAGGCATCCGGCCTGCGCTTTTTGTTCTCTGATGTTGAACATCCCTTAAACAGTGAGTTTTTGAGATGAACGGACAGCAAAATGATTATTTGAAACTGAATTTAAAGCCCATACTGCCGCCCGAATATGGATCGAAATGCGTTTTTCCGCCTACCACAACCCGTGCTTCCATGCCTACATTACCTTTGATGAATAAGTTCATCTGGTTCCAGACTTCCTTCGTTTTGCTTATCCTGAAATTTATTCCGAAAGGCACAAATACGCTCGTCAGAATGGTTGGATCCGCATTCATTTCAGTGCGTATTTCTTCAGTGCCAAGCATGGTGCCGTCCCTGAAAACATCGTACGATGGTCTTGTATTGTTCAGACTCAATGCTATGGTGCTGTCTTTCGAATATGATTTATAAATGCGCGCTGTTATGGCATAACCGGCTGTAATGCCGTAACCTGTAAATAATGAAAATCGTTTTTCGGGATCGGTTTTGTAAAGGTATTGTACACTTGCACCGAGTACATTGGCTTCTTCACGGTATGACCGGATGGTCCGTGCAACAGTGTCAGAATGATAAACGATGGAATTGAATGTAAAGGTGTCGCCCGGCGTTGTGCTGAAATGTTCAGTCCTTTTATTTGCCAGGTCAGAGCCGGAATACCAAAGGCCAATTACCAGTTCACGTTTTTTGTTGTACGCTCCCAGCTTTTTGCTGTAAGGTGTGAGCCCCATTTCAAGGTTTAGCAGTTTTCTTGAATCTCCGTTGTTGTTTCGTGAGCCCATCATGAAACCCATGTTATCTGAATTCATGCCGTGCTTTCCGTTTGATGAGTTGTTAAAATCAAAACCATGTTCGTTATCATGGTTATTGCGGTCAAAAGTGCGGTAGCTGTTGCTGCCTGAGCTGATAGATAATGAACTTATCTTAAAGCAGCCATTCTTTTTGGTCGAATTTGGTTCAGTCTGGCCCTGGCTGTTCAGAGCGAAAAATGTTACAGCAATCAACATCACACATAGCTTTTTCATAAAGGTAGAATTTTAGATTATCAAGCTCAAACGATGGTTATTTCAGGATATTTCACTATTCAAAAAAATAACAAATAATTATCATTGCGAGAAAAAGTGTCTACTTTTGTCCATTGATGCGGCCGGCAAGAAGTTTATACAGCATCTGCGCATGCAGTTTGTTGTCAAAGCTGACCGAAATCAGATTATACAGTGCCATTATGAGACTAAATCGTGTTGTTTTCATTTCGCTGTTGCTGTTTTTTGCAGTGCATATCTGTTATGGGCAGCGGAGCAACAACCGAAAATTTGATATTGAAAAATGCGACAGCCTGCTAATAGGTATGAAGCTGAAAACAGCAATACACAGGCTTAATCTTGATACCAACTGGAGCATCATTTATGAACCGTTCGGAATTTTACGAGGCATTCGGTCAAACAGTGAAAACCTGATGGTGCAGCTTATTGTAAAGCGAAAATGTGTATTGATGCAGGCTGCCTATACGGGTTTTGATGGGCGTTACAAAGCCGTGAAAAATATGCGGATTATTGGTGTTTCATGGATGGCGAACAACAAATGCGGCAGCGCAGGTGACGTGATACCGCAGTATGCATTCGACAGGGATGGACCCTGCGAATAACAGAAATCATTAATAAATGTTGATTGTTTTAAAACGGAGATTGTAAAAGAAGCTGGCACTATGAGCGCAAACCAACACACAAAAGAAACGTTTACGAATCTTGATTATTCCGGTAAAACTATTCCCGCAAGGAAATTTGATACCTGTATTTTTAAAAATTGCGATTTTTCAAAAACCAATCTTTCTGATTTTGATTTTATTGACTGTACATTTGAGAACTGCAACTTCAGCATGACGAAAATGAGCAATACGGCATTGAAGAGCGTTTTTTTTAATGGATGCAAATTGATTGGTGTCGATTTTTCGGGATGCAAAGATTTTTTACTTTCATTTCGGTTTGAGAAATGTTCTTTGGATTATACGGTATTCTCAGGAAAAAAAATTAAAAAAACAACGTTTGCCGATTGCCTGATGCGTGAAGCCGACCTTTCTTTTGCCGACCTCTCTGAATCTGTTTTTCATAATTGCGATTTGACACGGTCTGTTTTTAATCAGACAAATATTGAGAAAGCCGACTTTCGCACAGCTTTTAATTTTTCGATTGATCCTGAATTAAACAGAATAAAAAAAGCAGTATTCTCTCCACAGGGTGCTATTGGTTTACTTGACCGCTACCAGATTGTTATTGAATAAGCCGCATGGATAGAAGGTTTCATCGGCGTTTGAATTCCGGTTTCATATTGTTCACAACATTGTTACTTGCATTCGCGGTATTATTTCGCTATTTTTGTTTACTCGCTGTGAAATAGGCTGTTGTTGCATCAAAAATTAATGCTATGGAATCCGAAGAACGTGTCCCGTTAATGCCAATGATATTTGTCGGGCATGGTAGTCCTACGAATGCTATCGAAGAAAATGAATTTACCAGAGGCTGGCGAAAAGCGGCCTTAAGCATACCGCGTCCTACGGCCATTCTTTGTATTTCGGCGCATTGGGAAACTGTGGGAACCCGTGTTTCTGCCGCTGAAAAGCCCCACACCATTCACGATTTTGGCGGTTTTGCAAAGGAATTATATGAAGTCAGTTATCCTGCGAAAGGGAGCCTTGAACTGGTAAAAAATATCCGCACAATTCTTACAAAAACAATGGTCATTCCCGAGCCGCAGCAGGGTCTGGATCACGGTTGCTGGGTGCCGTTAATGAAAATGTTTCCTGAAGCAGACATCCCAGTTGTTCAGCTAAGTCTTGATATTGGGAGTAAGCCCGCTAAACATTATGAACTTGCCAAAAGGCTTGAACCACTTCGCAGGCAGGGCGTTTTAATAATTGGCAGCGGTAACATGGTTCATAATCTGCGTAAAATTAATATCAGCAGTTTTGATAATATAAATCTTCCTTCCGGCTATGACTGGGCATTTGAGATGAATGATCTGTTTAAAGAGAAAATTTTATCGTATGATCATGAGCCATTGATTCATTTCGAAAACCTTGGTAAATCGGGTCGTTATGCGATTCCGTCGCCGGAGCATTTTCTGCCGCTGTTGTACATTCTGGCGCTGCAGCAAGAAGATGAAGCGATTGATTTTTTCAATGATGTGATTGTGGCCGGTTCTCTTTCCATGACTTCAGTCCTCGTTGGAAAATAGGCCTAACGGCATTCCGTTTAATAATTAAGCTTTTGAAAAGGATTGCCCCTTCGAAGTTTAAAACAAATCAAGGATTTCTTTTCAGCGCTGACTCCATAATCATTTTAATAACGGTGTTGAAATCTATGCCCCGGTGTCTGCCGATAATGGGTAAATCGCTGTCAATCGGATGTAAGCCGGCCAATGGGTTTACTTCAATAAAATTGGGTGTGCCATGCTTGT
Organism: Bacteroidota bacterium; assembly: GCA_037133915.1. Taxonomy (NCBI): domain Bacteria; kingdom Pseudomonadati; phylum Bacteroidota; species Bacteroidota bacterium. Next base: position 62,881 of record JBAXND010000013.1, on the reverse strand, counting down.
CCATGCGTATATCAATGCGACCGGCATCGCGGCATCCCAATCCGCGCCAGGCCTCCAGTGCAACTGCCATGCAGCGGTCTGCCACCGGACCTTCGGGAAAATCATAATCCATGAATTCTTCGTAGTTATTCTTGTTTTCGTAGGAATATGAATCCGTAGGCGCATTTTTCCTAAAAATACATTCCATAATGCCCAGGCATTTGGCATCTTCTCCCGTGCCGATAATGGCTATTGTAAATTCCCTGCCGGGTAAGAATTCTTCCACGAGCAATGGGCCGCCAAACTTCTTAAGCAACTGAGTACACGTTTTATGAAGCCCTTCAGCATCTACAACTTTCGACGAAGCGTCAATTCCTTTACCGGAACCTTCGCATGCCGGCTTAACAAATACAGGGTACGACAGGTGAACGTCCGCAATTTCATCGGCACACTCAACCAAATCAAAATCGGGTGTTGGAATTCCCAAATCGCGGATAACGCGCTTGGTCATACCTTTATGCAATGTTAGCGCCAGTACCAGTGGATCTGAAAAAACATAAGGAATGCGATAGGCGTCCAGAATAGCCGGCACCTGTGCCTCGCGACCAATGCCGTATACGCCTTCACAGATATTGAAAACAATATGCCAGCGGTCGCCGGCCACCAAACGTTCTGTGAGTTTGGTAATATTGCCTATTTGCACTACTTCATGACCAAGCGCAAGAAGTCCGCCATGAATTGCCTGAATCGTTTCGGGTTTATCAAACTCTGCCGCTTCTTCCCTCGAAAACCCCATGTCGAGATAATCCTGCATGAGGTCGTAGGTAATTCCAATTTTCATCGGGTTTCGATATTATTTGTGATTAGTAAGAAATATCGGGATATCGGAAGATATCTCCGGTATAATTACGCAGCAGTACATCGTTGCCGTCTCTTCCTACATAATATTCAGGGAGGAGCGGAATTTTCCCACCCCCACCCGGAGCGTCAATTACATAGGTAGGAACAGCGTAACCACTTGTATATCCTCGCAATCCGCGTATTATTTCAAGTCCTTTTTCAATGGTCGTTCTGAAATGTTCGGAGCCGAGAATAGGATCGCACTGGTAGAGATAATACGGTTTGACCCGGATGCGCAGAAGTGCGTGCATCAGGTTTTTCATCGTGTCCACATTATCGTTGATACCGCGGAGCAATACTGTCTGACTGCCAAGCGGAATACCTGCATCAGCAAGTCTGGCACAAGCTTCAGTAACTTCGGGCGTAATTTCATCGGGGTGTGTAAAGTGAATGCTGAGCCAGAGCGGATGAAATTTCTTGAGAATATTTATCAGCGTGGAAGTAATTCGTTGAGGAAGCACTGCAGGAACTTTTGTCCCAATCCGGATAAATTCCACATGCTTGATTTTTTTGAGCCGTGTAAGGATATACAACAGGTCGTCGTCGCTCAATGTAAGCGGGTCGCCGCCCGAAAGAAGTACATCACGTATTTCGGAATGCTCTTCGATATATTTGAATGCGGGTTCAAGATTTTTAACGCCGAAGTGGCATTTATCTTTAGCCACCATGTGCGAACGTGTGCAATAGCGGCAATACGTCGAGCAGAATCCTGTAACCAAAAAGAGTGCCCTGTCAGGATAGCGGTGTACAAGATTCGGAACAGGGCTGTCGCCTTCTTCGCAAAGCGGGTCGGATGCTTCGCCCGGGTTGACCGTATATTCATCGAGTACCGGAATCACTGATTTACGCAGTGGTTGCAAACTGTCGTTTCTATCCAGCAGACTGGCGTAATAAGGTGTAATGCGTATAGGAAGTGCATCGCCGTTCGCGGTCGACTTGTTTATTTCTTCAATAGAAAGGTCAAGAAATTCGAGTAGTGTTGAAAGGGATGTGAAACTGTTTTTTATCTGCCATCGCCAGTCCCGCCAATCATCTTCTGTTGATTCCGGAAAATGCAGCTCGCGGAAATTATTCGATTTGGAAGACGCTTTGATTGTGTCTCTGGAATGACCGGATACCGTCCTTTTCCGCGTTTCGGGTAAGCGAGTATAGTAATTTGCAAGTACCGGATTGATACTTGGAGGCTCCTCATCGCTGATGATCTCAATGTCATCATGGATGATCATACCTGTTGAAGTCATTTTATCGGTTTTCACTATTTTCCTCAGCATAAAAAATTCTTAAACTAACGATCTATTGGCAAAAATATTTTTATCATGCGAATATATAATACTAATCATTGGCTCGTCTTAAAATAAATGCCTTTTTTTTAACACATTTATCAACATTTTTTTTGCAATTCTTGCCTCAATAAAAATTCATGCAAAAGCCGAAATACCCTATTTTGCAGCTTATACAGAAATTATTATTATCAAGCACTACAAAATTAGTTTCATTTGAATGTTTTTGTGCAAAAATAGAAATGTTTTTTCGGCTGATTTTGGTCAGCATTTTTTACTTTTGGTGAAAATTTATTCACGGAATAACGTAATATCAGAAATTAAAAAACTAATTATGGGTATCTTACTTAAGAATGCTACATTCATTGATTATCGAACTTCGAATTTTGTTGAAACCGACGTTTTTGTTGAAGAAGGAGTGGGCGGAAAAATCACACTGCTGTCAGGTAAAAAAGATTTTGTGCTTCCTGAAGGAACAAAAGTTGTTGATTGCCGGGGCATGTACGTCACAAAAGCACTGGCGTGTGGGCATCATCATGTTTATTCGGCGCTGTCGCGCGGTATGCCGGCCTCTCCAAAACCCATGAATAATTTCTATCAGGTGTTAGAGTATCTATGGTGGACACTCGACAAATGTCTTGACCGCGACATGATAGAAGCAAGCGCTTTGGTTACTGCACTTTCATGTGCATATAACGGCGTTACTTTTGTTATTGACCATCACGCATCACCGTTTGCCGTTGAAGGTTCGTTGCAGACTATTGCAACTGCTTTTGAGAAAGTGGGCGTTTCACATTTGCTCTGTTATGAGGTTACTGACCGCGATGGTCATGATATCGCACTCAAAGGTCTGGCTGAAACCGGCGATTTTATGCAGAAAAATCAGGGCCTTGTGGGACTCCATGCAGCTTTTACCGTTGAAGATGAAACGTTGAAGCTGGCTGTTGATCTGGCCGCCAAACTCAATTCCGGCATTCATGTTCACGTTGCGGAAGATAAGTATGATCAGGATTACAGCATCGAGAAATATGGTAAGCGCGTTGTAAATCGCCTGCACGAAGCGGGGGCACTTAGCTTTCCAAAAACAATTCTCGGGCATTGCATCCATCTTGACACCGCTGAGCGCGAACTCATTCAAAAATCTCCGGTTTATGTTGTCCAGAATATCGAGAGCAACCTGAATAATAAAGTAGGACAATTTAATTCTGAAGGTCTGGGCAAAAACCTGATGCTCGGTACTGACGGCATGCACAGCGATATGGTGCGGTCTGCTCAGAATACGTTCTTTGCCGGAAAAAATTATGACAGCTTCGGATTTGACGAACCATACCGCCGCCTCCGCAATGTTCATAATTATGTTGAATCAAACGGTTTTACCGGTGATGGCGACAACAACCTCATTGTGCTTGATTATCCCAGTCCGTCCCCGTTCAACGGCGATAATTTCCTTGGCCATTTTTATTTTGGGATGGAAAGCAAATATGTAAAACATGTTATCAGCGATGGTAAAATGATTGTGGCCGACAAAAAAATCCAGACAGTGAACGAGGCCGAAATACTTGCTTTTGCAAAAGAACAAGCACAGCGTTTGTGGGACAGAATCAACGACCGCTATTCTAAGTTCTGATTATAATTGGTTCATCATTCAAAGGCCGGCAAGTTTAATTTTGTCGGTCTTTGCTTTTTTAAACAGATATCCGCAGAGCTATTTGCATTCCGATTTGGAATGTTTCGAAAATCAGTTATATTTGTTGGAGTGCAACGTTGATTGCGCATTTCAAGACATCTTATTGCCCCGGGTAATTTTTTTTCATTACATTTTATGGAATTGTACTCTGTTGAACCTCTATGTTGCCAAATCCTCAAATCATGCATTCTATGAGAGCAATAAAAATCCTTGCAGTTCTTATGATTGTTTCGCTTACCGCTCTTTCGGTAGGAATTTTTATGTCAAAGCCGCCCAAACCCATTTGCGAGCAATTGAAACTGGGGAAGGAAAGCCCTTATGATCAACTCTGGCAAAAAGTCGATTCGCTCGGCAATAAAGGCTTGACACGCTCTGCACTGGATGTAGTTGCTCTTATTTATGACAAGGCAAAAACTGAAAACAATGCTCCCAACATTGTAAAAGCCGTGATTCACAGACTCAAATTTGAATCGTACATTACTGATGAAGATTATGTGAACACAATCGCTGACCTTGACAAAGAGATTGAGACGTCTGTTTATCCGGCAAAACCGGTACTTCACTCGGTGCAGGCCGAAATATACTGGAGATATTATCAGGCAAACAGATACAAATTTTTAAACCGCACAGAAACGGTCGATTTTAAGCAGGAAGACGTACGTACCTGGGATTTGCGGAAAATTGTAGATCAGGTCATCAAACATTATATGGCTTCACTTACTGATGCCGACTCACTTAAAAAAACACCTCTTTCTATCTACGATAATATTCTTACTACGCAAAGCGAATCGAAAAACTTCAGACCCACGCTGTATGATTTTCTGGCACACCGGGCTGTCGATTTTTTCATGAATACAGAGTCGGGACTCACTGCCCCAGTGAATAGATTTGAAATGAATAACCCCGAATTGCTTGCTCCTTACAGCACTTTTGTTGATGAGAAAATTGTAAGTGAAGATAAATACTCACTGAAATATTATGCGCTGGCTATTCTGCAGGATCTGTTGAAATTTCATAGCAATGACTCTAATCCGCAGGCATTGATAGATGCTGAACTTAAGCGATTGAGATTTGTGCATGCACAATCGGTACTCGAAGATAAAGACAGCCTTTATGTAAAAGCATTGTATTCTGATGAAGCTGCATTCATTGCGAATCCGGCATCAACTGAAATTACATTTGATATTGCAAGCTATTATTCAGGAAAAGCCAGCAGCTTTAGCGCCGGAATTAATGAGGAGACAAAATGGTATTTCAAAAAAGCGTATGCCATTTGTGATGGAGCCATTAAACGTTTTCCGGATGCTTTTGGCTCTAAAAATTGTGTGTATCTGCAAAAACAGATAATGCTGCAATCAGTGAATGCCCTGGCTGAACAAACCAATGTGCCCAATAAACCGTTCAGGGCATTGGTGACCTATAAAAATACGAATCAGGTTAGCATGCGTGTGTGCAAAACAAATCCTGAATGGTTTAAGAAAATAACACGAAAATACTACGGACAGGAGCTGATGGATCAACTTGCAAAGCTACGTGTACAAAAACAATGGGTCGTAAATGTGCCTGACGATGGCGATCACCACCCGCATTCGGCGGAGTTCAGAATGCCTGAACTTGAACCGGGTTTCTATACGCTTTTGCTTTCGCCCGACGGGAATTTTGATTGTGTAAAAGGTACAGTCTCTTACTTTAACGTTTGGATTTCTAATCTGGCATACACGAACCGTACGCTCAGCGATGGCGAAATTGAATTTGTGGTATTTAACCGCGTTACAGGTGAGCCTTTGAAAAACGTCGGTGCCCAGGTGTATCGCGAACATTATAGTTACGTAACACGCGATTATGAATACCGTCGGGGCGCTTATTACAATTCGGATGCTGACGGGCGTTTTATAGTTCCCGCTATAGAAGACAACTACGACAATTTCTTCATTGAACTGGAGAAGGGAAACGATGTGCTTCATACAGATTATTATTACCAGTACAAGCCGTATCAGGTTCCCATAGAATACAAGAACAAAACAATTTTCTTTACTGATCGTGCCATCTACAGACCCGGTCAAACTATTTATTTTAAAGGCATTTTCATGGAAACCGACGGCGAAAATTCAAGAATTAAGCCGGGGGCAAAAACAACAGTTACACTCTATGATGTGAATTCTCAAATAGTATCCAGTCTTGAGCTTACTGCTAATGAATACGGTACATTCGACGGTTCGTTTGTAGCTCCGTCGGGTGTGCTTAACGGACAAATGAGCATACGAAACGACTACGGAAATGTGTATTTCTCTGTGGAGGAATATAAACGCCCGAAATTCGAAGTGAAAATTGATCCGGTAAAAGGTAGCTACCGTTTGAACGATAACATTACGATTAAAGGCAATGCAATATCTTATGCCGGTTCCAACATTGACAATGCGAATGTGAAATACCGCATTGTGCGCACAGCTTCATTCGAGTACTGGTGGTGGCGCTGGTACGGCTACTACCCGAACTCACCTCAAATGGAAATTGCAAATGGTTCAACAACCACCAGCGAAACGGGAGAATTCACCATCAACTTCAAGGCACTTCCTGACCTCGCTGTAACGAAAGCTTCTGACCCAACCTTTACATATAATATATACGCCGACGTTACCGACCTTAATGGTGAAACCCGCTCGGGTAGTATCAGCTTCAGCGCAGGTTATAAAGCGCTCATGGTAAATGTGAACCTTCCCTCAGAAATTGAAAAAAGCAATAAAGACAAATTTGTTATCAATACCACCAACCGCAGTGGCATATATGAATATGCCTCGGGCAATATTTCTGTATATAGGATTAAAGAACCTTCACGCTTGCTGAGAAAACGTGCCTGGTCTAAACCCGATCAGTATGTTATAAATCGTCAAGATTACATGAAGGATTTTCCGCTTGACGTGTATGAAAATGAAGATAACATGGCGAAGCGCGAAAAGGCAGAAAGAGTTCTTGACCTGAATTTTGATACGAAAAAGGATTCGCTGCTGTCGCTTGAAAATATTGCTGACTGGGCAGAAGGTCAATATGTACTTGAAGTAAAATCTAAAGATAAATACGGTGCAGCTGTAGAATGGTTCACGTATTTCACGGTGTTTTCAAAAGATTCCAAAAACATTCCGGTGAATGAATTTGACTGGTTTACGGTGCTGAAAGCAAAAGGTGAACCGGGCGAAACTGCGTCTTTCCTGATAGGAACAAAAGATACGGCTGTAAAAGTGCTTTATGAAATTGAACATAAAGACAAGATTACCGAACGCAAATGGATTACGCTGAAAAATGAAATGAAGAAAATTGACATTCCCATTACCGAAGATATGCGCGGCAATTTTGCGGTACATTTCACTTTTATCAGACAAAATCGTGTGTATAACCATGATGTGCTGATTGAAGTACCTTATACAAACAAACAATTGGATATAGTATTTGAAACTTTCCGTAACAAGTTATTGCCGGGGCAGAAGGAAGAATGGAAATTGAAAATCAACGGCAGCAAAGGGGAGAAGGTAATGGCAGAAATGCTTGCCTCTATGTACGATGCTTCCCTCGATGCATTCAAAACTTCGGCGTGGCCATTTGATTTGTGGAAGCATTATTATATGTCTCGCTCATGGGAAGCATATCACGCTTTTTCTACCTCGCAGTCAACCTATAATTATTGCTATTACGATTACAACTATTTATTGTACCATTATTACGATGCGCTTAACTGGTTTGGCTTTGAAAATTACGGCTACCGGTATGATTACTACAGTTACAACGGTTACCTCGACGACAGCAAAGATCTTGATAATTATGTAATAGATGGTGAAGTCGCTGTGGCGCAAACAGTGGTTCGTGGTGCCCGTGCTACCGCCAAGGCTGAGGAAAAGGAGGGGCAGAAGAAAGAACGAAATTTTGAAGATCTTCCTATGGGCGGTGCAAGCGGCGGTAAACCCGATGAGACTCCCGGTAATATTGACCGCAGAGAAGCCGGTACAAATTCCCGTACCGGCGAAGGTTCCGGTGGCGGAGCCGGCGAAGGTGTGAAAACAAGAACAAATTTCAACGAAACGGCTTTTTTCTATCCGCATCTGGAAACCGATGCCAACGGCGAGATTATTATTTCATTTACAATTCCTGATGCACTTACGCGCTGGAAATTCAGAGGAATTGCGCATACAAAGGATTTGCAAACCGGTTATATCGAAAAAGAAATCATCACACAGAAAAACCTGATGGTAGTACCCAATCCGCCGCGCTTCTTCCGCGAAGGCGACAAAATTACGTTTGCTTCAAAAGTCACAAATTTATCTGAAGAAGTTATTTGCGGTGAAGCTCAATTGATGCTGTTTGATGCGCTCACAATGAAACCGCTCGATGTGCAGATGGGCAACCTGAAGCCAACGGTACAGTTCGACATTCCCCGAGGTCAGAGTAAAGCCGTTGAGTGGGATATTGTTATCCCCGAAGGACTCGAAGCTGTTATTTATAAAGTGGTGGCTAAGGCTGGAAATCACAGCGATGGTGAAGAAATGGCCATACCGGTGGTTACCAATCGTATGCTCGTTACCGAAACATTTCCGCTTCCTGTTCGCGGTAAGCAAATCAAAGAATTTATTTTTTCAAAACTCGCGAATTCGGGCGGTAGCAGCACATTGAAAAATCATAAACTAACATTCGAGTTTACCTCGAATCCTGCATGGTATGCCGTTCAGGCGCTTCCATACCTTATTGAATATCCTTACGAATGCGCCGAGCAGCTCTACAGCCGGTTCTATGCAAACGCCATTGCATCTTACATTGCAAACTCACACCCGCGCATTAAGTCCGTTTTCGAAAGCTGGAAAAATACAACCCCTGATGCGCTGTTATCAAATCTGGAAAAAAATCAGGAGTTGAAGTCCGCGCTGTTGCAGGAAACTCCATGGGTGCTCGATGCCAAAGACGAGTCGCAGAATAAGAGAAACGTGGGTATATTGTTCGATATGAACCGCATGTCGAATGAGCTGGAAACGGCGCTTTCAAAACTTGAAAAAATGCAGGTCTCAAATGGCGGATGGCCATGGTTTCCGGGAATGCCCGACGACAGGTACATCACACAATATATTATTACGGGTATGGGGCATCTTGATAAATTGGGCGTCAGGGATGTGAAGGACAATCAAAAAGTCTGGAAAATGTGCCGCCGTGGTGTGCTTTATCTCGACGATCGCATCCGCGAAGATTATGAATATCTGCTTAAATATTATCCGGATGAAATGGAACTGAATCACCTGTATGCTCTGCAAATTCAGTACTTGTATGCACGTTCCTATTTTATTGGCAGTATTAATGTTGAGAATAAAAACCAGAAAGCATTCAATTATTATAAAGGTCAGGCACACAAATATTGGTTACAGAATAATCATTACCTGCAGGGTATGATTGCACTCGCGCTGAACCGGCTTGATGATAAAGCTGCAGCTTCCGATATTACCAAATCACTGAAAGAAAATGCCATTTATTCTGAAGAAATGGGCATGTACTGGAAAGATATGGATGAAGGCTGGTACTGGTATCAGGCACCGATAGAAACTCAGGCATTGCTTATCGAGTGTTTTGATGAAGTTGCCAACGATCAGAAAACCGTAGAAGAACTCAAAGTATGGTTGCTTAAACAAAAGCAAACCCAAAACTGGAAAACCACCAAAGCTACTGCCGAAGCTTGCTATGCGCTGCTTCTGCGTGGTACCGACTGGCTCGCTAAAGAACCTGATGTGGAGATTATGATTGGTAACATGATTGTTGATCCGAAAAAAATGCCCGATGTAAAAGTGGAAGCCGGAACCGGATATTTTAAAACAGCCTGGTGGGGCGCTGACATCACTCCGCTGATGGGTAATATCAAGATTTCGAAGAAAGATGATGGTGTGTGCTGGGGTGCCCTGTACTGGCAGTACTTTGAGCAGCTCGATAAAATTACCCCTTCTGCTACTCCGCTTAACCTCGAGAAGAAATTATTTGTGGAACGGCCTTCGGCATACGGTCCGGTAATTGAACCAATAACCGAACAAATCAAACTCAAACTGGGCGATAAAATTAAAGTGCGGATCGAAATTCGCGTTGACCGCGACATGGAATACGTCCATATGAAGGATATGCGTGCATCGGGTTTTGAACCGGTCAACGTGATTTCTCGCTATAAATATCAGGGCGGATTGGGCTATTACGAATCAACCGGCGACCTCGCAACGAACTTCTTTATTTCGTGGCTTCCTAAAGGAACTTATGTGTTTGAATATCCGTTGCGCGTTGCACAAAAGGGCGATTTCTCTAATGGTATTACCAGCATTCAGTGCATGTACGCTCCCGAATATTCATCTCATACCGAAGGAATAAGGGTCAGGGTTACCGGATGATAGTGAACAGTGAACAGTGAAAATGCCTGTCCGCCTTTGGCGGAAAAAGTGAACAATGACAAGTCGAAAATATGTTGGAGCGAGTCGTTCTGTTCGTGTCATGAGCAGAAAATATGTTGCTAATCGGAGTAATTTTCCCGTTGCGAGGTGAAAAATTGACAAATCAGATAAAACTCATGCGAAGACGCAAAGATTTTTTGTTGACTCTTGACTCACGACTCACGACTGTTTCCGCCAAAGGCGGACAGGTACTCTTAGTTTTTAATACGTTACTTTTTTAAAGAGCGTTGGCCCGGCAAAACTGCGGGGCAGGCGCGGGCATGAATGTGATATTTCGTAGAATTCCGACAATGAAGTTTACTCGCATTGTCAGGAATTCAGAAATATCGCAGAGCGGGCGGAAGCATAGTTTTGCCATGTCCTTTTGGGTACTTTTGTGACTAGACAAAAGTACCAAAGAAAAAACAAGCGCCGTAATTGCAACCCTTGATGAGCAAAAAAAACCGGAAGAATAAATTCATTGCATTGCACCGCAAATTATAATTGTTCTCCGAATAACTTCACTGCTTGCGCCGCCGGGTTTGTGTGTTATCTCTGTTTCTAGAAATATCATTTCCCTGACGGGATAAGTTCAATTATCAATCATCAACTAAACTTGGTAAAATCGGTCAACGCTATTCAGGGATGGTCAACTATTCACTATTCACTGAATATACTGTGAAATCATGGCACGCAAGGCGTCTTTCTTGATAGGTTTGGCAAGGTAGTTATTGCAACCGGCATCAATGCACTTACCCTTATCTTCTTCAAAAGCATTGGCTGTTTGTGCGATGATGGGCAAATCAGGAAGCACTTTCCGTAATTGCCGGGCAACTTCATATCCATTAAAAATCGGAAGCTGAATGTCGAGCAAAAGCAGGTCTACCTGTGAGTTCTTATGCATAATATCCATGACTTCCTTGCCGTCGCGCGCATGCAAAATTGTAATGTTCGTCTTTTTTAAAAGTATGCTCAGGAACAGGAAGCTCGCGTCAACATCTTCAGCAATAAGTATAGTTTTTCCCGTCCAGTCAAATGCATCCGGTGTACTGGAAGGCCCTTTTTCAAGTGTTTTTTCTTGTCCGCTGGTTTGCAGATGAATCGTAAAATAAAAAGCAGATCCTTTGCTCGGTGAAGAATTAAACCATATGGTGCCGCCCATCAGCTCAACCAGTTCGCGGGTGATGGCAAGTCCTAATCCCGTGCCTCCGTATTTGCGGCCAATGCCTTCGTCTCCCTGTCTGAACCGTTCAAAAATAACATCAATTTGTTCGGCCGCAATTCCCAGTCCTGTATCTGTTACAAAAAACTCAAGCATATGGTCATCACGTACCTTATAGCCAAACTCTACGGTTCCGGTATTGGTGAATTTAATGGCATTGCCTATCAGATTGGTCAGGACCTGACGCAGCCGGTATTCATCTGAAATAATAAAACTTTTTGTATCGGGCAAACCGGCGTGCAGCTTTAGTTCCAGCTTGTTTTTTTTATTCGTGTCAATATAGCTTTCAAAGAAATTGTAAAGTTCGGCAAGCAGATAATTAAGCGGAAATTCTTTGTCCACAATCTGCAATTGTCCGGCTTCAATTTTTGAAATATCGATGATATCATTGATGAGTTTAAGTAACTGGTTTCCGCTTTCATCAATAATATCAAGATACGACCTGTTTTTGTCAGTAATCGTCTGATCCATTTTCAGGATAGAAGTGAATCCTAAAATACCGTTAAGCGGCGTACGAATTTCATGACTCATATTCGCCAGAAATGCCGATTTCAGTTTGTCGGCCTGCTCCGCTTTATCCCGTGCGGCAATAAGTTCTTTTTCAAAAAGTTTTCGCTCTGTAATATCGCGGAAAACGCTGAATGTGCCTATATATTCATTGTCTTTATTAAAACGGGGCGTGGCGGTTACAATCAGGGTGCGCGCACTGCCGTCCTTGCGCATTATTTCATGCTCATAGCTGCTGCTGATACCCATTTTGCGAATGGCTGTCTGCCCAAGCACAACTTCAAAAGCGCCCTTATTTGTATATTCCGATAAGGATTTGCCAAGGAGTTCGCGGGGCTTCACGCCGAAAATATTTTCGGCCGCGCTGTTTGCAAAAAAGATACATTCCTTATCATCCACAATACTCACACCTTCGCCTGTGTTTTCAACTACGGTGCGGTAACGTTCTTCACTTTCTTTAAGGGCTTCTTCTGTAACTTTACGTTCTGTAATATCATGGAATACTACCGCAAAGCGGTTTTTGCCTGCGTTATAAGCGCGGACATCAAAATATTTTTTAAGACTTGCCGTGTAACTCTCAAACTGAATATGTTCTCCGGCAATGGCCACTTTCGAATAATTCTCAAGCCAGAACGGTTCTAGGTCTGGCATTACTGTTTTTGCTCTTTTACCAATGATGTCGGCACTTTTCAATCCCGTGAGCTGCTCAAATGCAGGGTTCACTTCTAGAAAAATATAATCAACCGGGTCGCCGTCTGAATTAAAAACAATCTCGTGCAAGGCAAAAGCGCTCATCATTTCCGTGAAAAGTGAACGGTATTTTTCTTCACTTAAACGCAAGGTGTGCTCAACTTTTTTCTTTGCGGTGACATCACGCATTATAGTCACAATTCGAATCACCTTACCCGCTTCATCCAGCACAGGCCATTTATAGGTTTCGGTGGCAATTTCATTACCGGCAATGTTGGTAGTTTCCGATGTAATGATCAATTTTCCGGTTTCCAGAACCTGCCTGTAGCCATTCATAACTTCATCAGAAAGAAATGTGAAAACCTCTCTGATGTTTCTGCCTTCAATGTCCTGAGCCAGATTCAATTTCTTTGAAAAATCGCGCAACGCCTTATTCATGTAAAGGAATTCCAGCTTCATGTCAACAATATGAATCCAGTCGGTAATGGAGTTAATCGTAGAATTGAACAACACCTCCGATTGTGCCATCAAACTTTCCTGTTCCTGCATTTTCATAATCCGCCACAGCTCATTCATGAGCAAGGTCAGTTGCCGGATATCCGTTTCATCATAATCACCGGGTTTGTTGCCGACGCCAATAAGCATCACGATATGATTTCCGTCAAATATCGGGATGTTCATGTGATTCACCACCGGCACATGACCTTCCGGATATCCCTTTTTTAAAGGACTCGGCGCGGCGTAATTATTGGTGATAATCGGTTTTCGCTGTCTGACAGCTTCGCCCCACAATCCTGTTGCGTTTACAGGGTAAATAATAGGTTTGTCGCTGATGCGGCATTCTTCCATGGCCGTTTTTGACCATGAATACATCGTTAAAAAAGTTTCCTCTTCATTGGTAAATGCCAGATACCCGATGGTGCTGCCCGTTACTTCTACTGCTTTTTCGAGGACATAATCAGTGACTTTGTTCAGAGGTGCATCCTTGATTCGCGAGAGCTCCAGCATGGCCTCAAGGCGCAGCTCGTTCAGGTGTAATTTATGGTCGGCTTTTTTGTGAGCGGTCAGGTCGAGAACCATTCCCCACATTCGCTCTCCATCAATGAATGATGAAAAAGAAGCGTTTAAAATACAGCCATCGCGCCGCACCAAATCAACATCAAAATTTTTAATGCTGCCGGCTTCCTGTATCGTTTCAATCATGGCTTTCCGGGCCTCCGGATTATGATACATGGTGGAAGCCGTCAACGATTGCAATTCCTCAGGATGCTCATACCCCAGCATTTTTACCAGAGCGTTATTTGCAAATAATATCTTACCGGGTAAATCAGTAATATAAACCCCAATAAGGCTTTCGTCAACAATACGCTTATAAATAGGGTTGTCAATCTGAAAATCGTTCGGCAAGTCACCAGCCAGCTTAGCTGTCAATTCTCTATTTGTGTCCTCAAGTTGGGCAATGCGTTGTTTGAGTTCAGCTACAGATTCAGAAGGTGCTTTATCGGATTTATTCTCCATCTAAGAATATGATTTTCATAACAAATATAACATCAATTACAGTGTCAAATGCAAAATAAACGATATTAATTTAGTGAAATCGGATTTTTCCAAAATGGCATCGCTGTTTAATGACATTTTGACAGGGTTTGACCCAAAATATCAAATATTTCAAGTATTTAAGTAGTATTTGGTGCTTCAAAATCGAAATTCTCAGCCATTTTATTTCATGCACTATTTTTGATAGTTCAAATCCGATAGTTATATAATTTCTTATTCAGCCATGATAACACGAAATGAAATAGTTTCCGCACACAAACGCATTTGCACACTGGCAACGTCTAAAAATCTGAAAGAAGCCCTCGAATTGCTTGAAACGCTGGTTCGGCAGGCCTCTTTAGGAGAATACCGCGACCGGCTCACCGAATTCAATGAAACTTACAAAAATATTTTACTGTACACGGTTCGTGGAATTAATGATCCGCAAAGGGCACGCGTTTATCAGCATTTGCTTAAATCAGTACTTATGCTTACCGACGAAGTGAAGGAAACACTGCTGGAGCAGTCGGGAATTCAGATTTACCGTTTCAAAAAAAATGTAATCCGCCTCCCCGAACGTCTGCAAAAGCTGATTCCTGAATTACTTGACCATCACCAGTCAAATGCTGAAGTAAGTGATTTGCTCGGCGATATTCCTGTTGCAACCGACGATCCTGATGTGCATGAAAGTCTGGTGTTGGAAGAACTTTTCAGAAACCTTTGGCTGAAAGATAAATTTACCGGTCCCGATTGCAGCAGCATTATGGCGCTGATAAACGAACCGGAGTGTCCGTGGTACAATAAATCTGTTGTGGTGAGCGGTATTACCATGGGGCTGATGCATTGTTTTGATGAAGCCAAACTGCAGCTTTTACTAGATATTTATGATACGGAAATTATGCAGGTGAGTGAACGCGCCTTGCTGGGCGCCATCGTTTCAATGTATCTCTATGATAACCGGCTTTCATTGTATCCGGCCGTTGCCGCGCGATTGAAAACATACAGCGACAACAGTCTGATGGCCGAAGACTTTTTAACGGTTACAAAGCAATTGACACGCGCCAGAGATACCGAGAAAATATCAAAACGTCTGCGCGAAGAAATTATGCCTGACATTCTCAAACTGCAATCTAAACTCGAAGATAAACTCGATCTCAACAACATTATTTCCGATCAGGAAGCAACCGATAAAAATCCCGACTGGCAATCGTTTCTGGAAGATTCGCCCGAGTTGATGGGTAAACTGGAAGAGCTCTCGCGACTCCAGCTTGAAGGTACCGATGTTTTCATGACAACCTTTGCCATGCTGAAGCATTTCCCGTTTTTCAACGAGATTCACAACTGGTTTTTGCCATTCTTCGGAAACCATCCCGAAGTCGCCCGTGCACTGCGAGCCGAAGATGAAAAGTTCAGCAGCGTTTTTACTGAAGCACTTGCCTCATCTACGTATATCTGCAATTCCGACAAGTACTCATTTTGTCTGAACGTTGAAGCGCTTCCCGAAAATCAAAAAGAAATGCTGCTGACCATGTTCAATGCAGAACTCGAAAGCATGAATGAAGTCGGCAGCGAAGACGAAATTCTGAATAAGTCTTTGAAACATTATAGCGTTTTTACTCAGTATATTCAGGATATGTACCGCTTTTTTAAACTGCATCCGCTGCATTCCGAATTTGATGACCTCTTTGATAATATGTTTGATTTCCATAATAAATGGTTCTTCAAACAACTGGTGAATCCTGATGATATGCTGCAAAAATCCGGGAACTTCTATTTCGAGAATAATCATTTTGATGAAGCTCTTGAAGTATTTACCTTGCTTGCCGCCGATGGAAGAGCCGATGCAGAACTGTTTCAGAAAACAGGCTATTGCCACCAAAAAAATGACGATTACACCAAAGCACTGGAATTCTATCTGAAATCGGAGCTTTTCGAATCAGGACGTACCTGGCTCACGAAAAAAATTGCTTACTGCTACACGCGTACCGGAAATTTCAAAAAAGCGCTCGAGTACTATCGTGAAGCCGAAATGGCTGAACCTTCCAACATAAATCTGCAAATCAGTATCGCCAATTGCTTTCTGCATATGAAAGATTTCAAATCGGCCCTTAACTATTATTATAAAGTCGAATTGCAATCGCCCGGCAACAGCAAAGTACTCCGACCGATTGCTTGGTGTCTGTTTGTGAATGGAAAATTCGCCGAAGCAGAAAGCTACTACAATCGCCTGGCCGAAAACGAAACACCCAATCGCTATGATTTTATGAATATCGGCCATCTGAAATGGTGCAGCGGCAGTAAGGAAGAGGCCATCAACATGTATGTGAACAGCATCCGGGAAACGGATAACAGCCGTGAATCATTCCTGAAAGCCTTTGAAGATGATACCGAATACCTGCTGCGCAATGGCATCGACCCCGATGATATTCCCATCATGCTCGATTATCTGAAATACGCCTTGCACGAATAATCAATTACTGCAAAAAGCTGGAGTGTAAACAAAAAAAGCTGTCTCTTTACGAGACAGCTTTTTTTCGTAAGAATATGTTATTATGCTTTCGCCAGAACAGGAAACCTGAGTTTCGCAAGGTAGAAAACACCAAAGAACACAGTGTTGTAGAACAAATCGCCCACCAGACTGTTCACAAAGAATGAAATGCCCTGAGCGCCGTCGTTGAAAAATGCCAGACCTGCAACATACGATTGCATCAGACCGGTAAAATCTTTAGCGTACATCGGGTCGCTGAGCCATGAACCAAAATTGGTAATGAGGAAAAATATAACAGTTGACGCAAATGATGCAGCAACAATATTCAGCGCTTTAGGCTTCCGGGCAATCAACAGTCCTAACGATACGGTAATAGCAAAACCAATATAAACGGCAATCATTGTTGAGTGAAAGCCAAGGAATAAATCGCTTAACAGCATGGCTGCTATCGGAATAATAAAAGCAAGATGTTTACGTGTCATATAGGCGCCGCCAAATAAAGCAATAGCAGCAATAGGAGTGAAATTAGGCCAGTGGGGCACAAGGCGCATTGCTGCACCGGTTGCAATAATTGTGAGTACTAACCAAAAGCGTGAGGTGAAAACTTTCTTATTCATGTTTTTCTTTTTTATGTTCAAGCATTGCAAAAATATAAACATTTGGAAAAACAGCGGCATTTTTTTTACTAATTGTTATCATGTCAGCATTTCATGCTATCCCTCAAATGGTAATGAATCGCCTGAAATGCCGACGACAGCAGTTTTAAATGCAATATTGTAATTTTTGATGTCGCTTTCCGGCAATTTGTCCGGTTCGTGTCCTGGCCAAACTCGAATTTTTGACCACGGAAGCCTGAAATCTGTCTGTTTTTTACTACGTTTGCAATTATTTCCAAAAACGAACGTTTTATGTTCGGTTAAAATGCAGGCAATTCTATATTATTAAAGTAACCACTATGAGCGCATACGCAATTATCACACTAATTTTCACGGCACTGTTTATTGCCGGTTTATGGAAAGTATTTGAGAAATCCGGTCAGAAGGGCTGGTATGTACTCATTCCATTTTTCAATTTTTATATCTGGCTTCGCATTATCAAAAAACCAATGTGGTGGTTTATTTTCATCATCATTCCCTTTATCAATGTGTTCACGATTCTGCTCATGATTGTGGAAGTTGTGAAATGCTTCAATAAATTCGGATTGGGCGCTCATGCACTTGCCGTGATGTTTCCATTCTTCTATCTGCCATGGCTCGGCTTCATTGACAAAATGCCTTATCTCGATCCCGTTAAAAGAAAACCAATAAAAAAATCGGCTGTACGCGAATGGGCCGATGCCATTATTTTCGCGGTAATTGCCGCCACCATAATCCGTACTTTTTTTATCGAAGCTTACACCATTCCTACATCTTCAATGGAAAAAACACTGCTTGTGGGCGATTACCTGTTCGTGAGTAAAGTAAATTACGGTCCCCGCGTTCCCATGACCCCGCTGTCATTCCCGTTTGCACACCATACTATGCCGCTTACCAAAGATACACGCTCTTATCTCGAATGGATCAAACTGCCTTATTACCGCTTCCCTGGATTTCAGAATGTCAAAAATAACGACGTGGTGGTATTCAATTATCCCGACGGCGATACTGTGGCTCTCAACGTTCAGAATCGTAGCTATTATGCGCTGGTCCGCGAAAACGGACATAGCGAAGTATGGCGCAACAAGCGTGTTTATGGCGATATTATTGCGCGTCCCGTTGATAAAAGAGAAAACTATATCAAAAGATGTATCGGAATTCCGGGCGACAGCCTTCAAATCAAAAATCAGATTGTATATATCAATGGGAAAGAGTTGCCCAATGTCGGGAAAAAGGAATACAAGTATATTGTTACAACCAAAGACAGCAGCCGCATTTCTGCACGTTTTATCCAAACGTATGATATCACCGAAGAAATTTATCAGGTGGATGCAAACAAGTTTCTGGTTACCCTCACCGATGCTGCCGCTGCTCTTATCGGTCAGCAAATGAACGTTGCCAAAGTCGAAAAATTTGTAAGCCCGAAAGGGCAGTGGGCACCTTATATTTTCCCCTTCGACTCTGTGTATCCCTGGAATGAAGATAACTTCGGACCCATCTATTTGCCCGAAAAAGGCGTTACTATCTCCCTTAACAAAAAGAATATTTTACTCTACGACCGCATCATACGCATTTATGAAGGCAATGACCTGAAAGTGGAAGGCGACAAAATTATTATTAACGGAAGACCTACCGATAAATATACGTTTAAAATGGGCTATTACTGGATGATGGGCGATAACAGACACAACAGTGCCGACTCGCGTTTTTGGGGATTTGTACCCGAAGATCATATCGTGGGCAAAGCTGTTTTTGTATGGCTGAGTTTAGACCAGAATAAAGAACTCTTCAACGGCAAAATCAGGTGGGGCAATATGTTCAGGTTTATCAGGTAATTAGCTGATTCGATTAATGGTCGATGTGTCTGTTTCTTTAGGTTTTACAACATTTCGCAATTGGCTTTACACAATAGTGCAACCCTTCATTTTAATTTTTAGTTCTTAGTTATCATTATATGCCTTCATTTTTTCAACCCTCGTTGTAATGAATAATAAGGTAATCATTTTTCACAGCGAAATCCCGCCCGACGCTCCGGCCGATGAGCTGGACGTGCTCGACGAAGCCGAATTTTTCAGGAAAGAACTCGTGTTGTTGGGTTATTATCCCGTCGTAATGCCATTCACATTCAATATGAATGATAGCATTTCGCTGGTGAAAGAAATGCAGCCTGATTTCGTAGTGAATCTCGTTGAAACAGCCGGTGGTACAGGTCGCCTGGTGCATCTTGCACCCGACATTTTTGACGTCCTCAGGGTGAATTATACCGGCAGCCCGGCCGAAGCGATTTATCTTACTTCCAATAAAATTGTCTCAAAAAAGCTGATGGCATTTGCCGGTATTCCTACACCACGCTTTATTGCTCCCGGTCAAATACACAACCTGCCGAAAAACGATGGTACACGCTATATCATCAAATCCCTTTGGGAACATGCCTCTGTGGGTCTTGATGAGCATACCATGAAATTACTCACCTCCGTCGATGAAATAGCAGCGGAATTATTGCTTCGCAAAAACCGCGGCGAACTGTGCTTTGCAGAAGAATTTATTGACGGTCGCGAATTTAATATTTCTATGCTGGGCAGAAAAGATGGTTTTAACGTACTTCCGCAGGCAGAAATCCGCTTCGACGGATATACGGACGAAATGCTGAAGATTGTAGGATACCGCTCCAAATGGGACGAGTCATCATACGAATATCATCATTCCAACAGAAGTTTTGATTTTACACCGGCCGACGAACCCCTGCTGGCCGAATTGAGAAAAATCTGCGGCGACTGCTGGAATGCTTTTAATCTGAAAGGCTACGTGCGTGTCGACTTTAGAATTGATGCCGCCGGAAAACCCTATGTGCTTGAAATCAATGCCAACCCATGCATTTCGCCCGACAGTGGTTTTGTTGCCGCGGCAAGCCGGGCAGGTCTGTCCGGCGCTGAGGTCATAAGCCGCATTATCGACGATATGAATGTTTTCTAAATTATGTTGAAATAAATTTTGACTGCCATGACTGAACTTGATATTACCTTTCGTGATACTGTGCTGCCAGCCGATCCTGATGCTGTGCGCGAGATAACAGAGTCAACAGGCTTTTTTCATGATTATGAAATCGATGTTGCAGTGGAGCTTGTGGAAGAACGTCTCAGTAAAGGTGTTCAAAGCGGATACCATTTTATTTTTGCAGACCTTAACGGGAAAACCATTGCTTATGCCTGTTACGGACCCACTCCATGCACCAAAGACAGCTTCGACTTCTACTGGATGGCAGTTCTGAATGAATTTCGCGGAAAAGGAATTGGCAAAAAACTGATTCGTTTTACCGAAGACGGTTGCCGCAAACTTGGCGGGAAAAAATTATGGCTCGATACTTCATCCACCGACAAATACATCCCGACACGAACGCTGTATCTGATATGCGGTTATATTGAAGCTGCCAATCTTAAAGATTTCTATGACGATGGCGACGACAAAGTAATCTTCCTCCAGAAACTTTAACTTTTCTCTCTTGACTCACGACTCCCGACTCACGACTCCCGACTCTTTCCAATCACAAACACGCAGGGCTTTTTGTTCAGGTCGGGAACCGACAGTCGCCAATCGGCAATACTCATGGTTCGTATAAATTCATTCGGCATGCTGATGCAGGCTGCAATACATAACATCGTCTCACTTTTACAGATTTTCAGAATAGATTCCAGCATCTGGTTATTCCTGTAGGGCGTTTCCATAAAAATCTGCGTCTGCTTTCGCGTAAGCGCAAGTGCTTCCAGCTCACGAATTCTTTTTTCACGCACCGGCCTATCAATCGGAAGATAACCGTTAAATGAAAAATTCTGACCGTTGAAGCCTGCACTGATCAATGCAAGTATTATGGATGAAGGTCCGCTCAACGGAACAACTTTTATAAATAGTGCATGTGCACAAGCTACCACTGCAGCACCCGGGTCGGCAATGCATGGAAGCCCCGCCTCTGAAAGAATTCCTATATTCTTGCCATTCAAAACAGAAGCTAACATACCCGGGATTTCACTTGCGTTTGAATGTTCGTTGTATATATGAAAGACCACTTTGTCAATATCCCGGTTCCGGTCTAACTTTTTTAAAAAACGCCGGGCAGTTTTTTCTTCCTCTGCGATAAATTCGTCAAGTCCTGCAATAATATCAAGGCTTTGCTGCGGAAGTACGGCATAGCTGAATTCAGGGTCGAGCGGTGCAGGCAACAGGTATAACACTCCTTTTTTTTCTGACATGAACGCTTGTATTATAATTCAAATAAGTGCTTCAGATATTGAGGTTCTTAAAATTGATAATCCGAAACCTTCGTTTAATGCTGTAAATGTAATATGATTTATGCAGCTCGCCGAACTTCTTTATTTTTTCCGGAATGAATTTCCTTTGATTTATTTCGCGAAAACTAACTTGAATAAATATGATTAGTGTTTAAATATCAACTACATTAAAAATATTGTAATCCATCACATTTTATAAAATAAATTGTATTTTTGCACAATTAGGATTGGAACCCTGTCAGAATTTCTTCTTATCAGGACATTTTCTGTTGCCGCAATCAATCGAATGTGGGTGACTGATACACCCGGCTGAGTGAATTATTTAAGGTATTTGACTGAAAAACCTTGCCTTTTAATTCATCAGTGTTATGAAAGCCTGTATTACGGGTAATTCCCGATTATTCGACGAATTTACAATACTGCAGAGGCGCCGCGCTTTTCTGAGTAGTTATCCCGTTTATTTAATTCTGCAACACCACAATCAACCACTGTGGGCGCCAACTGCATTGAATGATGCTTCAATGGAATATACTTCACATTACAAGTATTAATAAATAAAAAAAAATACGCATGAGAATTCAGAAACCAAATGGCAACAGCCATAATCGATTGAAATTTGCAATTGCTGTGTTTATAGCAGCATTCAACTTTTACAATGCCTTTTCTCAGCCCTCAGAATGCACACTTACAGTTGGCTCCGCCACTGCATGCCCCGGTGATACGATTTCAATTCCGCTTTCCTTCTCGGGATTGAACCAGCCCAATGTTTCGGCTATTTCACTCATGCTCGAAGTGTCTGACACCAGTGTTCTTGAGTTCCTGGATATTTCAGATGTCCATGCATCTTTTCCATCACCTAATATTTTTTATTGGCCGGGCGACGATGATTTTCCTCCTTCAATCTGGTATAGTTGGACGAGCGGTGCATCTTATCCTGCAGTTACAGCAGGTACTTTGCTGAATCTTAGGTTTAAATACAAACGAAGTGCATCAGCCGGTTTGGTGTTTCCTGTCGGATGGAGCGACATTGTCGACGGTGTCTCAACACCCTATTCATTAATTCTAAATGCCGGGAATGTCGGCAGTGGAACTCTGCCATCGGCTGTTACCGTTGGTACCTCGGGAACTGCTCTGTGTGCCGGCAGCAATATTGATTTTTCGGGCAATGCAACCAACGGAACCGTTTGGAGCAAGATAGCCTGGAACTGGACCGGCCCGGATGGATTCGCCTCATCAAGCCAAAACCCTACAATTGCTTCGTTACTTCCTGCAAAATCAGGTCGGTACAGTCTGATAGCAAGCAATAATTGTGGGGATGCTGCTGCTGTAACCAGCGATTTTATTGCCGTTTCTCCCACGGGCGCATGGCAGGGCAGCAGCAATTCCGATTGGTTCAATTCCGCTAATTGGTGCCTGAGTGGGAACGTCCCTTCAGTAACCACCGATATTCAAATTTTGCAGGTTGGGAGCCCGTTTCATCCACTTATAAATTCTACTGGAGCGGTTTGCCGGAATATTACAATTAATAGTGGTACACTTGATATTTCAGGAACCAATAATCTCACTGTATACGGGAACTGGGACGATAATGGAACCTTCAATCCGGGTGCCGGAACTGTGGCGTTCGCCGGAAGTGCGGCGCAATCAATTTCCGGAAATTCTCATTTTTCGAATCTTGAAGTAAATAATAGCAGCGGACTTAGCATTATCGGTGCTCCTCAAATTTCTGATTCTCTCATTCTTAAACTTGGTGAAATTAGTGACGCTTCAGGTATCAGTCTGGCTGAAAATGCTACAATTACAAGGTATTTGGGCTCCTTTGACGAGGCTCCGTCATTTAATAATAAAGTCAATATTGTATACCGAAATCCGGTTACAACAGGTCCCGAAATACCGACCGCCGGCAATATTCTTCAATTGCTACAGGTAAATACGGGCGACAGAAATATTGTTGAACTGGGATCAGCGGCGTATATTAACGCTTCTGTTTCATTTATCTCAGGTGCGCTGCGCTCAAATAATATTTTTCCCCTGGTATTCAATGATGGGGCAACAGCATCCGGAATGTCTGCAACGAGCTTTGTTGACGGACCCGTTCAAAAAGTGGGCGATGATGCCTTTATGTTTCCAACAGGCGACATTCAGGGAACAGCTTTTATTTGGGCACCCATTGAAATGAGCGATCCGGGCAGCAATGTATCCGATGCATTTACAGCGGAATATTTTTATAAATCGTCGCCGGCCAACTGGGAACCTTCTGATATGTGTTATGGCCTTGACCACGCCAGCGGTGTTGAATACTGGGAGTTAATACGCAATATGGGAACAAACTTCCCCGATCTTACACTTTACTGGAAAGATGCAAATCGAAGTGGTATAAATAATCTTTCGGAACTGAGTGTTGCACATTACGAAGATTGTAGAGGTCATCTGGCTTGGTCGGCCATGCAAGGAACAGCTGTTGACGACGGTGGAGGTACCGGTCATATCACCGGAACCGGTTTCTCATCCTATAGTCCGGTAACCATTGGCGCAAAAAACGGGTTTTCAAATCCACTTCCGGTAGAATTAGTGGATTTCAACGCTCAGTGTACCGGAACAGAAATTGAATTAAACTGGACAACAGCCTCCGAAACAAACAACGATTTCTTTATTATTCAACGTTCAAACGATGCCCGCCACTGGACCGGCATTGACACACTGAAAGGCGCAGGAAACAGCGCTGCGCAAAAGGATTACAAATGGTTTGATAGGTCCCCTCTGCCCGGAATTTCATATTACAGACTTGTGCAGGTTGATTACAACGGGAATTCGAAAACGTTTGAACCGACCGCTGTTGGCTGCTTCGAAAATGAACAGACAATTATTAGTATTTCGCCAAATCCGTTCAGGGAAAATCTGTTTGTGAAATTCAATAGCCATCTGAAATCGCCGGCATTCATAACTATTTCAGATATGAGCGGTCGTAATGTGTACTCTGAGGTTGTGGCGCCTGCCGCGAATGAAAACACAACGACGCTCATTCTTGGAAAACTTAACCCCGGTTCTTACCTGCTGTACATTATTTCTGAAGAGTTCAACCAGCATTTTTCGATTGTCAAAGTTGAATAATATTTCAGATAATGAACAGGCATTCTGTCCATAGACTTGTTCAGGATTGTTATTATTGTGTCTGATAATCAGCTGTATGCGGAATTATTGGCGAACTTTTAGGTTTATTTAGTACAAAAGCGTAAAATTGTGCTTAAATCAAAAGCACTTCGTTATGAAAAAAATTCTGATTGCATGCATTTGCTTGTTTAGTATAGCAATGGCATCAGCACAGGTTGACCTGAAGCCAACTTCAGTAAACGTGTTTAAAAATGGCACTTACTTTATTACGAAAGAAGGTAGTGTGAAAGTCAGAGAAGGCATGGCAAAAGTTGAATTGCCCGCACATCCGCTGCTTAGCACATTTTGGTTTTCCTCCGCCAAAGATCTTAAAATCACAAAAGTTGTTTTCATTACCGATACCATTAAAAAAACAAAAAGTCCGCAAAGCATCTCCGATATTATTATGGCAAATGTTGGCCGTCAGGTGAGGCTTACAAGCGTTCTTGCCGATAAAAATATCAGGGAAATCAGCGGAAAACTTACCGATTATTATCCTGCAACCGGAATTGCACGCCTGCAGCTTGGAGATAAAAGAATTTCTTATGTACCCACATCTTCAGTAATAGATGTGACTATTGAAGATGCAATTTTCGGAAACCTGAAAGTGGATAGTCTGGCGCGTAATGCTCAACTATTTTTCGAAAAATCATCGGCCAACGCCGACATTAAACTTATTTACATGCAGCCCGGCATTCAATGGCTTCCTGCCTATAACATTAAAATCCTGAGTCCCGAAGAACTGCAGCTTGAGATGAAAGCAACCGTCGAAAATTATTCCGAAGATATTGACGAAGCTGATTTGACACTAACGGTGGGCAGCCCGCAATTCGCATTCAATAAAGACGAAGATCCGGTTGCTTCGAACTTTCTTTCGGCCCTTTTCAGTGCCCCCAACACCACTCCAAGCAGTTATGTAATGCAGGCAACGCAGTCGTACTATGAAAATGCTATTGTTGCCAATGACCGCAGTCCTGTTCAAACGCCTGTTTATAGCGACTATGGCGATTATGCTACAGAAGGCGAAAAAACCAACGACCTCTACATGTACAAGCTTGGAAAATCATCCCTGCCAAAGAACAGTAAAACTACGTTTCAGATTTTCTCGGTAAAAGTTCCTTATAAAGATATGTACGAAGTAAATATCAACGACGTGGTAAGCTATGCTTCATACAGCTACATCAGTAACGACCCGGAGCAACGCTTTGATGTCTATCATTCATTGCAGCTTACAAATACTACCGTGTACCCGTTTACCACTGCACCGGTATTTGTGCTGAACGAAAACCTGCAGCCGCTGGCGCAGGACAGAATAAAATATACACCAACAGGTTCTAATATTTCTGTCCAGTTGTCTAAAGCCGGCGATGTCATTATCAAGAACAAGGAAGAGGAAATAAAGAAAGAAGAAAATGTCCGGAAACTTGGGAAGATATCCTACAATAAAGTCACCATCAAAGGCACGGTGAATATTGAGAATATGCAGGAGAAAAAAATATTACTCAATATAAAAAAGGACATTCTTGCAAATATAACATCTGTAAGCGACGGAGGTAAATCTACTAAATCCGGTAAATACAGCTTCCTGAATCCATATTCAAAAATAGAGTGGGAGATAAGTATGGCAGGAAAGGAAAAGAAGACCATCACATACGAATACGAGGTGTTTGTGAATGCAAGCTTAGGTAGTTATTAATCTGTGAAGGAAAAAATGGCCGCATCATAGATTTCATGGTGCGGCTATTATATTGGGTCGTTTTTATTTTTTTATCAGTTTTTTTACTTCCCGTTCCCCCGAGCTTTGGGATTCCACAAAATACACTCCTGGATTTAGATCGGAAATATCAAAAACAAAATGCGACGAACTTCCGTTTGCCGTTTCTGTTCTGTGTTCCACTTCTTTGCCGGTGATATCAATTATTGAAGCGCTGAATGATTCTCCGGCTTTTGTCGCAATCACGATATTCAACACGTCTGTTGCCGGATTCGGGTAAAATGAAAGCTGCTGAATGGACGCTTTAGGCTCAGCAGTTCCTGTTGCCTGATTGCATTGCCAATTCATTTTAAAGCCGGCACTACTATTCCTTTCATTGGTTCTCTGTCGAAGCGTTATGGTACTTCCGCTTGATTGAATTGTTGTGGCGGTCAGCGAATTTCCTGTATATTTTCCGATTAAGGGACTGGCTGTGTTGGGTCCGTCATAAATAAACAAAACATCATTGGTGTCCGCAAAATCAAAAAGAGTGAAGGTTAACAGAACAGAAGTTGCTTGGGTCGGCGCAATGGTCACAGAGCCATTGGTGAAATCCTGGTAATTGCCCTGTCCTCCGCTGTCGTATAATGTGCCCTGACAACATGTGAGAGCCTGACTGACCCCACTTTGTGGCATCAGCGACTCGCTGGCATTGGAACCATAAATGCTGATGCAATTCATCACGGATAATGTGTCTGACCCGCATCCGCCGCCGTCAGCAATGAGTGTTACGGTATAACTTCCCGGCTGAGCATAACTCGTGGTAGGATTGACCAGGTTCGAGGTTGAGCCATCTCCGAAAATCCAGGTGAAGCTGCTCGCATTTACTGAATAGTTTGTAAAGGAAATAATCGCAGGAGGCGTGCAATAATGCGACTGCTGTGCCACAAAATCCGCTGTTACGCCACTTATATAGGTATCGCCTACACCGGCAGCATTCCACGCATTCGTAGTTTCTTTTACTTCGTTACTGCAGCTGCCATAGAGTTCATTGGCCGCCAGAATTGAATAATAGCGGGCATCACTGTAGCCCGATGAATGAATCAGGTAAACAGTCATGGTGCGGTATGCTATAGCCGCAGCTTTTTCCATTCCTATGCCGGTTATTGAAAAGCTGTTGCCGGACTCATTGATTCCTGAGTCGCCTGCACAAAGCATATAGAACCAATGGCTGAGTACGGTGCTGTTCTTGTGTACCTGCTGTGCCGCATCCCAGTAATGACCTTTATAGGTGTCCGGGCAATGCATACTTTTCGGATTGGAAATGTTTCGGATTGTTATCCCTGCATCTTCACCTATCAGCCAGTTTCCGTGCTGGGTGGGTGCTTTGGCGTAAAACTCGATGGCCGTGCCGAAGATATCGCTAAAGCCTTCAGCAAGCGCCCCCGATTCTCCATAATAGTCAAAATTGGCAGTGTAAGTTTCTACGCCATGGGTTAATTCGTGGCCGCAAATATCAAGGCTTGTGAAAGCGGTTAACGGTGAAAGGCCGTCGCCGTAGCATACTCGGTGCCCGTCCCAAAAAGCGTTCGAATAATCAGTACTGAAATGAACATAGCTAAATATGGGGCACTGGCTTGCATCAAGGCTTTTTCGACCGAATTCTGATAAAAAATAATCATATGTCATTTCGGCGCCCCAGTGCGCATCGGTGGCAGCTTCATCTTGTTGTGGGTTGATGTTTTCCCAAATAGTATCACTGTCTATAAATTCCGTTGCAGTGCCGGAAGAAATCCCATGATTCATGTTCAATGTTATAATACCGCTTCCGCGGATGGAATCTCTCAGGAAATACCCGTTCTGAGTCTTTATTGTATGGATGTTTCTCGTGCCGCTGTATTTTGTTTTTGCCTGCGCTGAGGCATTTGTTGTAGATATTTTATCAAGGCTTTGAAGGATTTCACCACTCTGAGCATCAACATAAACGGCTTGCCTGCTCATAGGTTTATGGGCATAGATATCGAAGGTGTAAGTGTAATGAAAGGTATTGTCCCGGAGAACAAACAGCAGTTCAATATTTCCTGTGGGGAAATACGATGCGGTACTGTCACCAAGTTGACTTTTCAGCATTGCCTCTTCTGCCGGAAGCTGCCAGATATACGTTGCCGCATTTACAGATGCCAGCGCTCTTTCCCGAGCTGCGTTGTTGGTTATTGAAATGATATTCGACGTTTCAGGCTCTGTAATGATGCAGCCGTTGACTGATTGGATGGTGTTATCTTTTGTGTGAACAATAAATACAGCATCATGAATAGGAATGCCTTTCCACGTTTGGCGGTATCGATAATGGATAAACCCGAGCTGGTCGGTAGTGGTGTTAAGAAGAACTGTGCCCATTTCTGCTGACACATGCAATTCCTTGCGCAACCAACTATCCGGGCCCGCAGGCAGAAACGGTGCGGCTTCTTTGATGGCATAGTATGTATTCTGTAATACATCCCCTGAGCCGGCCGATTTTTGATTAATGGGTGAATTCATCTGGCTGTGAGCCTCGGAAATGCTGCAGGCCGATAATGCCGCGGCAAATGCTGCAACAAGTAAATGATGTTTCATGTTTTCTGATTTTTTTCAAGCGTATTTTTTTTTACAAAGATAAATCATAAATAAAAAAAATGCAAAAAAAAGATAAAAATAAAAGTGTGCCAAAATAATGATAATTGTAAATCAGGTAGATAAAAATATTTAGACTGAATGTAAATCCCAATATGGGAAATGAGAATTATAGATAATACTCACCGAATAGGCAAGATAGTGTCCTGTCATGATTGAAAACTGATTGATGCACTTGTTGAAATTCCTTGTTGCAGATTATGAATACCGGATTTCCGTATCTTTAATCTCAAATTATGCAACATGACAACAGACCGTATAATCTATCTTGAGGCGCTGAAACAGGCGCAGAAAAGTCTGAGTGAAGGTGGTATTCCTATTGGTGCCGTTCTCTTTGATGGCGAAAAGGTAATTGGAGCCGGCCACAACCAGCGGGTTCAAAAAGACAATCCGATCTTGCACGGTGAAATGGATTGCCTGCAGAATGCAGGCCGCCATGCCTCTTATAAAGGAATGACTTTATATACCACGCTCAGCCCATGTATGATGTGCTCCGGCACAATTGTACAATTTAAAATCAAGCGGGTGGTAGTAGGAGAGAAGCTGAATTTTGAAGGTAACATTCCGTTTCTTCAGCAGCACGGAGTGGAGGTTATACTATTACATGATGAAGAAACTACGCTGATGATGAAGAATTTCATCGATCAGAACCCCGTTCTCTGGAACGAAGATATCACAGAATAATTAATAATTAAAAACGGTTTAACTGTTATCTGTTCACTGAAAAGAGTCATCCCCAATTCCGACGGCGGTTAAAGTATTATTTTTTTTATGCCGGAATCGGGGATGAGCTCTGGCAGGAATCAACACGCTCCAATCAGCCTGGTAACTAACACATAATGGCTGATCTCTGTAAGGAACGAGATTTGTTGACCATCAGGTCGCTTTTCTTTTAAGGTAATGCGGTAATTGTTGGTGTGCAATTCTTCAATCAGGGCAATAGATGATTTTGCTACAATTACCTCTCCTTCCTTTGTTTCAAATGTTGTAAAGATCTGCGTTTCCATGATTACTGCTTTTTTGATTTACTGTTTTTGTTCTGCTTGTGACCAAAATTATACCTGATAACAATGAAATCATTACATTCTTCGTGCCAAATATTTAAAGTATTAAAATACAGATTGTAAAGAAATAATATATTATAAAAAATATTCAAAATAGGATTCTTGTTTCCAAATTTAGGACATTTTAGAGCTGTCTGGAGTTTAGGTGAGCATTGATATCTTACCGTATATCCTAAAAAAGAGGCGGTTTTCTGCGCCGCCTCTTTTACCGGCTTTAAAGAACGCCTTTAATACTAATCTTTTTGCAGAATCATCTTTCCTGTGAACACTTCCTCGTTTGTTGTCATTCTGTAGATGTATATTCCTGAAGGAAGGGTGCTGCCGTCAAAGATTGTCGTGTATACCTGTCCGCCAGTTGATTCTCCATCAAACATTGTGCTGACGCGCTTCCCGGTTATATCATACACATCTATCTTCACATGGTTTGCATAAGGAAGTCTGAAGGTTATATTGGTTTTACCGTTGAAAGGGTTGGGGGTATTTTCTATTACGGCATTTTCTATGGTTTTGTTGTTGTTCTCTGCAGCTGCCTCCAATTCTCTGTTAGAAATACAGGAGAAGTTGCATGAGCCCAGACAATCCAGATGATTTGAAAAATGGGCCGGCAGCGCGTTTACGCTTATACTGATATCCGGGTTTGCACCTCCTTCACGATGACATATTGTATACTTAGTGCCCGGCTTTGTACCCGGCGTTTGCGGATTGATTACATTCACATCAACGGTTGCTGTGGCCTCATCTCCATATGAGTTTCTGACAATCAGTGTGAACCCGTATATGCCGCAACCGCCTTGTGCAATTACCGGAGTGAAAACGGGATTAGCAATAGTTGGATTATTCAAACCCGTTGCCGGATACCATGAATAGGTAAGCCCGTTAGTTGTACCGGAAACCGTTGGAAAGAATTGTACGGAATTCACAAGGCCGGAGACGATATTGGGATAGCCACCGTTAACAAAGGCACAGGTAGGATATTGCGTAAATGGTGCTAAAGCAGCAATTGTAACAGCCAATGATGTTTGCGGCACAATAGTTACACTTGCTGTTTTGGTATTCCCGCAAGCATCTTTCGCACATAATATATAGGTGCCCGGCGACAGTGTAAACGAATTGCTGTTAACCCAGATTACGCCGTCTATGCTGTATGCATAGGGTGGCATACTGCCGGATGCATTTACAGTGGCTGTGCTGCCACTCACTACCGCGGATACTGACAGTTCAACCGGCTGGTTTATTGTGATTGCGGCGGTTGCAGAGCATCCGTTTCCATCGGTTACAACCACCGTATGTACACCTGCAGTTACTGTGAAGATGTTTGTTGATGCTGCGATACCATCAATTGTATAAGTGTACATACCGTTGCCGCCTGTTGCTGTGGCAGTAACTGTTGCTGTTCCGCCATGACAGGCTATTGCAGAAGTTTCAGTTAATGTTAATCCAACAGCATCGTTCTGGTTTATGTTGATAGTGGCAGAAGCTGTTAATCCGTTTCCGTCGGTTACGATGACAGAATGAAATCCGGCCGAAGTTGTGAAAATATTTGTTGGTGCAGCAATTCCATCGATTGAATAAGTGTAAACGCCGTTGCCGCCTGTGGCAGCAGCTTCAACCGTTGCATTTCCGCCGTAACAGGCAATTGCGCTGACGAGTGTGAGATTGACAGCAACTGGCTGATCGAAGATCCAACCGGATACATTTCCATAATCCCAGGAACTATGCGCATAAAATTCCGCCCCGCCATTGGCGGCATTGTTCTTAATTGTTACATAGTTTACTGTAACAGTGCCGCTGGCCTTGCTGAAATAGGCTTTATCCGATGATGACGATATTGTAATCGGATTCTGAGCATCACCGTTTGCTGTAAATGTCCCGGCGGGACCAATGGTTTGTGTTTTGTAAGACTCAAGAGAATACCATTTCCCGGCTGAAAAGGTAAGACTTGTGTTGTAGATATTGTCACCGTAGATGTACCCATTTCCTGCGAAAAACACTTCGTTAAAAGTTACGATTGTACCGGTGTTGTTCTTTAATAGACCGCCTCCTGAGCCACTGGTCCATTCAACTTTGCCAACGCTGAAGCCGGATGCAATTGGATTCTCGATATTGAGGGACGTGTAGAAGCTTGAAGTGAACTTTACCGTAGCCGAACCGGCATCGGTAACGAAACCATAGCCAAGGTTGCAATAATATCCGGTAATTGTAACCGTTGAATTCCCAAGATATAATCCGCCCTGTGTGTATCCTGTTCCGGCAACAAAGTTCTGACAGGTCACATTTTTATTGTTTGTGTTTAGAACGGAAGAATATACATTGACCAGATTGGTACAAGTCAAATCATCAAGTAACATCCATCCCAGACCGTTGTTTCCCATGATACCGAAATATATTGGTCCGGATATGGAAACTCCATTTGTCGTTACGGTATTTACTCCGGTCTGTTTATCGTTTAAGTATAATGGCCCTGTGAAATTCCATATCATCCCGGATTCAAGTACTATCGAGCCATTGATGACAATACTTAAGGTTCCTTCCAGCACCGGGCTTTGCCCTGATGTCCAGATGAAGTCATTGCAATTGGAAAACTGATTAATAGTAACTGTTTGTCCGGAAGCACTGAAACTGTTGACATCAAAATACACGTTGTCGGGTGATGATGGCACTGCGTACCCACCGGAGCCTCCCGACACGATATCCCAATGAGCAGGGTCATTCCAGTTTCCGGAGCCTCCTACCCAGAAAAGATTTAGGGCCTTGGTATTTAGACTGAACAGGCACAACGCCAGAAGCATGGCCGAAATGAAGAAATTTTTCCTTTTAGGAAATGAATTTCTACGGATTGTGTGTGTTTTATTCATGATAAATAGATTTAGGTGTTAATTATAATTATCATTGATTGTGCCAATATCGTATTCAATTTAATTACAATTTATTAATGAATTTATCTTTAGTGTAATACTCTCTATATAGGAAAAAACTATCCCAAATTTGGATGATAATAATAAAAACAGAGGCCGCCATTTGGCAGCCTCTATCAGATAAATGTGAGATTCGGAATTATTCTCTCACAATTTTCAAATACCTGCTATTATTTGCTGTTTTAAGATCCAGATAATAGATGCCGAGCGTAAGATTGCTCAGGTCAATTGTGAAATTTTGATGTATGCCTGCAATCATTTCAGTTCTGTACACTTCGCGACCGGTAACATCAAGTACCACAACCGTAAATCCTTCGGGTGTATCGCTCAGGTATTCAATGTTAATTATTCCGCTGAACGGATTCGGATACACATTTACCAATGTTCCTTCAGTCCTGCAATGTACGCTTACCGGCCCGTACAATGTGGCGGCACCATCATAGTCAACTTGCTTCAACTGATAGTAATTGATTTCATTCAGAGGTTCATCATCAGTAAATTCATAATTTCGCCTTTCATTACTGTTGCCCGCCGCATTTATTGATGCAATCTCCTTCCACTGCAAAATATCTGTGCTGCGCTCAACAATAAAATGATTGCTGTTATTTTCAGAAGCTGTGCTCCACCTAAGCCATGTCATACCATTCACACAGCTCGCATCAAAAGAGATCAGGTTTACGGGTAGCGGATTGCTCAATCCTTTGCCGAAGGTCATTGGGCTATATGAAAGCATACCCATACTGCTAATGCTACCGTTATCTGAAGTCCCGGAAATGACTCCGGTCCGAGCCGTCCATTTGTTGCTGCCCGAAATATCTTCAAGGTGCCCGAACTCAAGTCCTGCTGTGCTGCTGATACCGCTGCGTGGGCCATTCTTCCAGTACAGCGTAACATTGGGATAAGCATTATCGCTTTCCAGATTCCACCATTCGTTGTTGCTTACGCCAATCATGCCGGTATTCATGTGCAACAGGCCTGTGTCGGGTGGAAGTGCAAAGAAATACTGAGCTGAAATTTCTGATGATGATGCCGGTGCTGCGATTCCCGCCGGCGCCCATATGGCGCTGTCGCCCGTTGGGAAGATAAATGCCGATGTTCCATGCTTAATTACACGACCGTCAATGTAGCTCAGATTGCTGCCTTCGTTGCATAAAGCACCGTCAGTAATTATAAAATCTGCACCTGACGCGCTTTGTATAACTCCCGTGTTAAGAGTGGCATCATGAGTTACACTGACATCATCGTAGAGAATGAAGTCATCAAAACCTGCGCCTTGCCTCGTATTGCTGAATTCCACATCGTACAGGCTGTCACCGTTCATCCGGATTTCTTGCTGCCCGTTGCCGTTAAACGTGATTTTTCCTTCATTCGGACTGAATTTTCCACCATTTAAAAAGTCGCCACCAATTTTAATTCCATAACCGGTATTCAGTGCGAGTCTGCTTCCTGCGTCAACACCAACATTGTAGAATTGCAGCGGATAAGAGCCATAAAGCGTACTGTTTCCTTTAAAGTTTACCGTACTGGTATTGCAGGTAAATGAGCCGTTTGCTACCCAGTCGCCATATACATCCAGGGTATTGCTTCCTAATATAGTCAGGCTTGTTCCCGGATCCAGAATCAGTGTATCGCAATACGCGCCTGCGTTAGAGATAACGGCATCGTGCAATCCGCAGCTGGTAAGCCGGACATTGGTTGTGATGTTGGGGATTGTCCCATTCAGATCCCAGTTATCCGACGTATTCCAGTCACTGCTGTTCCCAACCCAGGGTGAATCCAGCGTATCCAGCACCCAGCCGGGGCTGTTGCGGAGATAGCTGTGCGCAGGTACCCCTGCATAAAAGGTGGCACCTCCCATTACTTCAATATCATATACCTGAAGCCAGTCGGCCACAGCACAGTGATGAGGCTTGTAAATGCCAGCTATACTTCCGGAATCACTTGATTTCAAAATAATCTGGTTGCCGTTTGACGATGGCAGCGACCATGTGTTCCAGATAGTATCGGTGTAGGCACTTGTAAAGGTATTGGTACTACCGGCAGCCAGCAACAGATGATTGAAACTTAATGGGCCGGAAAAATATGCATCCGAATTAAATTTTACTGTGTCAAAAGATAAATTGGTTTCCCTCTGATTGAAAAATGAATAACTTTCTATAAAACCAGTCTGATGAAAATATACATCATTAAGCCGAATGGGTTTTACAGTTGTATCGACGAAATGATAGCCAAAAATGCCACAATTAGGTTTGGTGAAGACAATAACAGAAGAGTCGGCGTCGAGATTGAGGAACTCAGTATTAAAC
This sequence comes from Bacteroidota bacterium, assembly GCA_037133915.1. NCBI lineage: Bacteria > Pseudomonadati > Bacteroidota > Bacteroidota bacterium. The sequence goes on along the minus strand of JBAXND010000013.1, from coordinate 27,439 downwards.
GAAACACCACTTCCTATCTTCAGCTGCGACGAACCGAGGTCAATCAGAGATAAGGGTGTTGTTGGGATGAAATTTAGGTTTTCAGCAGAAATGCTATGGTCATTCGTATTTAAACTGCCGTTTGTCAGTTGCATAGTATTTGCAGCTATTGAATCAAGCAAAGCCCACGCACCATTCCCCTGAAATCCAATAAAATTTGCTCTAGCCCCTGCAAAGGTGATCGTTCTTCCGGTTTCATCCGAACTGAATAGAATCAAGGCCAGTGTGTCAACGTCCATATCATTAATGAATCTCAAATCGCCATAAACATAAAGTGCCCTCCATACAAAATTGAAGGACGGATTATTCTGTGATCCGCTCCAGTCCATGCTTTTACATTCGGCATCCATATTCACTATGGTGACACTGTCGCCGGATGCGAAACCTGAGTACTGATCAAAATATACGTCAGTATTCCTTGTTGGAATACAACCTGACGGGTTGGGGAATCGGGGTGGCAGAGAATCAAATGACCAGTGCATATTATCGTCCCAGTTTCCACTTCCACCAATCCAGAACATCGTGCCTGGTATTACTATTGTAATTTGATTGGATGTTGCTGTTGATTGGCTGGCGCAGGAGTAGTTCGAAGTCAGCACACAAGATATAACATCATCATCAGATAACGTTGAACTGTTGAAAACTGTGCTGTCAACGCCCATGTCTGTTCCATTCACGAACCACCGGTAAACAGGATTTGTCCCTTCATTTGTTGGTGTTGCTGTAAATTTTACATCGGTACCGGCACAGATTGTTCCTGCCGGTGAAGCTGAAATAGAAACTAATGGCGCCACGGGCTGATTTACTGTCATGTAAATTGTATTTGACCAAACATCAGCCCTGATGATGCATGAAGCGCTTGATGTCATCAAGCATTCAATCCTATCTGAATTTTCTAATGAAGTACTTGACCATGTCGGGCTGTTCGTCCCTACATACACTCCATTATACATCCAATGAAATATCGGGTTGTCACCGCCATTGACAGGATGAGCCGTGAAAATAGCTTCAGCACCATCGCAAATATTTTCCCCGGGAGACGCGGAAATGCTGTCTGTAGGCAGCACAGGTGTATTAAAAGTCACTGTGATTGTGTTTGAAGAATATGAAAAAGTATTGTTACAAGCATCGGTAGTTATCATCACGCAAATGATAACATCACCATTAGATAACCAGTAGTCCCATGTCGGGAGTGGACTATAACAGTAAAGATGATTATTTACCCAGTACTTGTACATCGTATTTGTTCCTTGATTCAAAGGCGTTGCGGTCAAGAATACATGAGATTGTTGAGTTTGGACGCAAGTATCTCCGGGAGATGCGGCAATTGTTACCGACGGAATTTGTGTGGTGTCTTCAAAGCCCAGTGTGAGCATACCTCCTGTAAAGTTAGGATCGCTGATAAACTCGCTGCTGCTTACCAGACCTGTACCATCATTATTTGAGGTAGCGGTTCCGTGCTTGTTAACCCATGCATTTACCCCGTTGCAGTTTTGCCAGCTTGCGATGGAAGTATTGTTAAGGCTGGTAATACCGCTTCTAATAGAATCTTTCCAGTAGAGAGCAATATCAGGATATTCTGAGCCGGCGACGCGGTTAAAGTCCCAGTATTCGGTGGTGTCAATACCAATCAGCCCGCAGCGTATTGAAGCTGAGTCGCTGTTGGCGGGCTTTTCAAAATGATACTGCACTTTGAAAGTGTTTGAGGGATTTGTTGAAACCCCAGTCGAAATTGGTGCCCAAACATAGTTGGTCCCGTTCACATCGCCTGTAGGGAAAACAAAGGCAGCGACACCTGATTTAGCTACAGGTCCGTCAACAAAAGAACTATCGGAAGCGCCGCTTGTTGTTGCAGAGCCGGAAAGTGTCGGGAAATTGATGCTGTCAGATTTTATTATCCCACTAAGGAATACCAGCGATGAATCAATATATGCAAATGAAGCCAGTGTAACGATATTGGAGGGGCCTGCATCAATTGTAAGGTTTGCCAGCACTCCCGGGGCGGATGGTATCTCGGGTCCGGAAGTAACAGGTTTTTTATAAACAACATCCGCAGTACCACCAAAGTCAGGCTCTTTTTCTAATGAGCCATTGAACCTGACAATGGTTACACCGCTATTCAAATAAAGGCTGTCAGAGGAATACACTTCACCATAAACCAGCGTGAGTGAGTCAGAAACGCTTGGATTATCATTCACAACTATACCGTTACTGTTATTAACAAGCAGATTATTGAAATTTGAATTTCCAATAATGGTCTGCTGTTCTGTTCCTAAAAAGCCCACAGTGCCCGCGCCTGATTGAAAAGTGCCATTGTCAATCCAGTCGCCATAGACGCTGAGGCTGTTTTTTCCTGAAATGGAAAGACTGGTTCCGGGATTTAGTATCAGCGTATCGCAATAAGCGCCCGGGCCATTTATCACTGCATCGCGCAACCCGCATGTCGCAAGGCTTACATTGGTATTATAATTTGGAAGTGCTCCCTGTAAATTCCAGTTCGTAGGGTCATTCCAGTCATTGGAAATGCCTTTCCACGGGGAGTTTGAATGCAATGAGTCAAGTATCCAGCCGGGACTGTTCGTAACACTGCTGTGTGCAGGGGGGCCAGCGTAATAACTTGCACCTCCCGCGGCAACAATATCACTTACCTGAAGCCAGTCGCCGGGAACGCAATGATCCGGTTTATAAATACCTGCCTGGACTCCATATATTGATGAAATTAAGCGAATAGGATGACCTGGGGTTGAGGGCAGCGACCAGGTCTGCAAAATCGTATCTGTACAGCCACTCTTAAATTCATAAGTGCTGCCTGCTGATAACAGCAGGTGTGAAAAAGTATGATTCCCGTCGATAATGCCATCTGAATTGAAATGCACCGTGTCGAAATATAAACTGCCTGATTGTTTTTCGTAAATCAGGTACCCCATTTCAAAGTACAAATCCTTGAATCGAAAATCTTTTACTGAATTACTATTTGAAAATCCCTCAAAATATGCGTGATTGCTTAAATAGAATTTAGAAGAATCTGCATCAAGTGTAAGAAAGTCAGTTTCAAACTGGAAGTATTCGCCGACTTTTATCGTAGAGGTTCCAAGGTCAACTGTAGCGCCGGTTGGAGAGCTTGGCCAAAGGTGGATATTTTTTCCAATAATTGTTTGGCCATTTGTGTTAAGATAGCCCTGGTTTACTTGCAAAACATCTGAACAACTCAAAGAGTCAGCTAAAATCCACCCACCATTTCCTCTGAAATAGACATTATTAAATTGCTTTCCTGCAGTTGTAATAATTTGTCCGGAATCCGGCGATTTGAAGGTTACTGAACCAATCAAATTGCCTTGCATCTGATCAATAAACTTTAAACTTCCATAAACGGAAATATCACCACTTAGAATATCCAACATCGGATTATTTTGTGACCCCGTCCAGTCCATATTTCTGCAGGCGACAGAATCTGCTGTAATGCTCACGGTTTTACTTGTAGGAGTAAAACCCGAAAATTGATCAAAGTAAACATCCGTTGCAGGTCCGGGAATACATCCTGATGGATTTGGATTACGGGGTGGCAGTGAATCGTATGACCAGTGATTGTTGTCATTCCAATCACCGCTGCCGCTTATCCAGAACATGGTGTTCCCTATCCTTATAGTATCAGCATTAGAGATTGCAGTATCATGGGAAGTGCAGTATCCGCCCGGTATTAATGAGCAAGTTATTATATCGCCATCATTAAAAATACTGCTATAGCTTGGACTATTCTCATTCATATCCATGCCATTGACAAACCAATGATAAGATGGATTGCTACCCTCATTGAGTGGCGTTGCAGTGAACGCGACTGAGGTGCCTGAGCAAATCTTTCCAGTCGGTGATGCTGTTATTGTGACGGTTGCCGGCGCTTGGCTATTTCCTTTGAAACCTATAGCCAACGTGCCGCCAATAAACTCGGGATCACCATAAAACTCGCTGCTGGTTACCAGTCCTGTAACATCATTATTTGAGATAGCTGTTCCGTTCTTGTTCACCCATTTAACTGTACCGTTGCAGTTCTGCCAACTCGCGATGCAGGTGCTGGCAAGACTGGCAATGCCGCTGCGTACAGAGTCTTTCCAGTAAAGAGCAATGTCCGGATATTCCGAGCCGGCAACGCGGTCAAAGTCCCAGTATTCGGTGGTGTCAATCCCAATCAGCCCGCAACACATGAAGGCGGAGTCGCTGTTGGCGGGCTTTTCAAAATGATACTGCACTTTGAAAGTGTTTGAGGGATTTGTTGAAATCCCTGTCGAAATTGGTGCCCAAATATATTTGGTCCCGTTCACATCGCCTATAGGGAAGACAAATGCCGAGTCGCCTATTTTAGCAATCGGTCCATTAACAAATGAACTATCGGAAGCGCCACTTGCCATTGCCATTGATGAAAGCATTGGGAAATTGAAGTCGTCAGAATTAATAATCCCGCTGAAGAATACCAGCGATGAATCAATATATGCAATGGATGCAAGCGAAACGGCATTGGTGGCGCCTGCATCAATAGTAAGGTTTGACAACACTCCCGGGGAGCGTGGTATCTCCGGCCCTGTAGTTACGGGTTCTTTGTAAACAACATTTGCAGTACCAACAAAGTAAGGCTCAGTTTCTAATGAGCCATTGTACCTGATAATGGTTGAACCGCTTCTCAAATAAAGGCCGTCAGAAGAATACACTTCACCATTCACCAGCGTGAGTGAGTCAGAAACGCCCGGATTATCATTCACAATTAAACCATTGCTGTCATCAACAAGCAGATTATTGAAATTTGAATTACCAAAAATGGTCTGCTGTTCTGTTCCGAAAAAGCCGACAGTGCCTGCGCCTGATTGAAAAGTGCCATTGTCGACCCAGTCGCCATAGACATCCAGCGTATTACTACCCAACACTGTAAGACTGGTTCCCGGACCCAGTTTCAGTGTATCGCAAAAAGCTCCCGGGGCACTTATCAGGGCATTCCGCAATCCACAAGTAGAAAAGCTAACATTGGTTGAATAATTTGGCAGCGCTCCCTGTAAATTCCAGTTTAAAGGGTCGTTCCAGTCATTACTGATACCTTTCCAAGGGGAGTGCGTATCCATTGTATCAAGAATCCAGCCGGGGCTGTTGCGCAGATAGCTGTGCGCAGCCGGTCCGGCGTAAAAATTGGCTCCACCCATAACTTCAATATCATATACCATAAGCCAGTCGGCCACAGCACAATGATGAGGTTTATAAATACCTGCCATACTTCCAGAATCGCTAGATTGTAAAATAATCCGGTTGCCGTTTGATGATGGTAACGACCAGGTATTCCATATGGTATCGGTACAGCCACTTACAAAAGTGTAGGTCCGGCCACCGCTTAACAGCAGATTATTGAATGAAGAATTTCCCTCAAGATTACCATCTGACCGGAAAATAACCGTATCAAAAGAAAAACTGCCGAATTGCTTTGGATAACTTAAGCTGGCATTCTGAAATATCACATCGTTGAACCGGATATTCTTAATATAGCCACTGTCGCTCCATCCCAAAAATACGTTATCAGGTTCTGTAAAGTATATATAGGAGGAGTCGGCATCGAGATCAAGAAAATCAGGTCCGAATGTAAAATTTGCGCCAATATTCAACTTCGATGAACCTAAGTCAACCGTGGATAGCGTATTCTCCGGCCATAACGCCATTGTTTGAGCTGTTATTGTCTGATTATTTGTATTCAAGCTTCCATGTGTCAGTTGTAATGTCTTTGCAGAGATTGAATCAAGCATAGTCCACGCACCAATCCCCTGAAATCCAATAAAGTTTACGTTTGCGCCACCAACAGTGATTGTTCTTCCTGCCTCATCCGAGCTGAACCAAATGACGGCCATTGTGTCAACATCCATATCGTCAATGAATTTGAGATTGCCGAAAACGGACAGTGTTGACAAATTAAAATTGAAGGCAGGATGATTCTGTGATCCGCTCCAGTCCATACTTTTACATTTGGCAGGTATATTCGAAACAGTGACAGTGTCTTCGGGTGCAAAACCGGAGTACTGATCAAAATAAACATCAGTTGTCGAGTCGGGAATACATCCCGTTGGATTAGGATTACGGGGTGGCAATGAATCAAACGACCAGTGCATATTATCGTCCCAGCGGCCACTGCCGCTTATCCAGAACATGGTCTTGCCCATAGTAATCTGGATAGGATTACTGGTTGCTGTTGTCAGGGTGGCACATAACGCATTTGAATGCAAGGTGCATTTAACCTGATCGCCTGTTATCAGTGAACTGGAAGACCAAGTGTTGCTGTTTGAACCAACGGCTGCATTGTTAAGATACCATTGATAAACCGGGGTGCCGCCATTGACGGGCACTGCAGTGAAGACAACGTCTGTCCCTTGACATATCATCTGGCTCGGGAAGGATGTTATAGAAATACCTGCCGGTGCAGGAATATTGACCGTAAGCACCGCTGCACCTGAAACCGCGCTGCAATAGGCACCTGAAGTTTTACACCGAAACTGAAGGTTATTCATGCCGCCCGTTACAGTGTTTATGCTCATATTATTTGAATGCATTCCGGAGTATATCGCCGAGTTTTCCTGATTATTCCATGTGGTACCGCCATCAGTGCTGAGCTGCCACGAATAATTGATTTGAGTCTCACCCGATATCTGGCTTACACTATAACTCGCCGTAGCGCCCTCACACAAGGAGACCGGAATAGGATTAGTAATAGATACAGATTGTACTACACTGAGTTTTGCGATTGAGGAATTTACAGAACAGAATCCATTACTGACACAGCATCGGTATCTCAGGTCATGCATGCCTGCTGTGGCACCGGTAATCTGCATGGTAGCGGTTGTCATTCCTGTGTAAAAGCTGTTGTTTAGCTGATTCGACCAGTCTACCGAATTCGTGCTGATCTGCCACTGATAACTGAGGGGTGGTCCACCAATAGCATTTACTGCGAAAGTGGCATTGCTGCCGGCACAAATTGAACTGTTTGATGGGTCGCTTGCAATTATAGGCCGTTTGAGAACGGTAAGTCTGATGCCGTTTGATGTAGCAGTTACAATATTTGTACAGGTAGAGTTACTGATTAATCGACAATATATGCTGTCACCATCCTGAGGGTAATACAAATAGTAAACGTGAGATGTTGCACCGTTGATCGGCACTCCTTTGTTGTACCATTGATAGGGAGGATAATATCCCGCATAATCATTGTGAGCCCTGAAAAAAACAGGTGTTGCATCGCAAACAGGACCTGGGTCGGGAAATTCCTGAATAATAGAAATTACGGGCTGTGAATAAGGGGGGCTCACCGTCATCGTTATTTTATTCGAGGTTGCTGTTGTAACACTTGCGCAGCCGGTATTTGTGGTAAGTACGCATGTTATCTGATCGTTATTGGAAAATGAAGAAAGGGCTGACCATACCGGCGGGTAGGAATAGCCTGAAAAGGAAGTTCCGTTACGATACCAGGTGAACGTCGGAAGAGATGTTCCACCATAGTCAAAAGTTGCATAGAATTCTTTGATTTCGGAACTACAAACGTGAGTCCCCTCGGGCGACTGGACTATCTGTATTGCAGGGGGCTTGTTATGAACCTGCACATTCACATTATAGACTGCTGGCACCGTTGCCGGGATGGCGCAGGTGGCATTGGATATCATCATACAACTCACTATATCATCATCAGATAAGGCGGCAGTAATATAAGTACCAATGCTGTTGCCAACAACAACTCCATTTTTTTCCCAGATGAATGAAGGCGCGGTTCCCGCATTCTGTAAGTTAGCAAAGAAGGTAACACTGGTATTCGGGCATATTCGAATGGTGTCTTTCAAACATTCCGGACTTGTATAAATTCTCAGGATGGGAGCAACCGAAGATGTGACTGACATAGTGATTGTATTGGATACCGCTACCGGAGTACTTGCGCAAGGCAGTGACGATACCATAATACATTTTACAAGCTTCCCGTTCGTTAGTGTGTTTGCAATATAAGTTGAGCCTGTACCTACAGTATCTGCCCCAACCATCCATTTGAAAACCGGCGACGTGCCTCCTGTTGCTGTTGAAGCGGTAAATGTGACCGGTGTGGAATAACAGATTGTGCCTGCCGGTGAGGCGCTTATTGTGACAGCCGGAGCGACTGTTGTTTGCACAACATTCATTATGATTGTGTTTGATAAGGTAGTAGTCGGTACCCCGCATCCCAGATTAGGTACCATACTGCATTGAACAACCGCATTATTTGTGATGCCTGTCGGTACAAAGGTGCTGCTGTTCACATTTTGATCAATGCCATTGATGAACCAGCTGAAAGCAGGGTTCGTTCCACCGTTCGAATAGTTTGCTGTAAAACTAACCACATCACCCTGACAAATAATATTTGATGGTACTGCCACAACACTCACCGTGCTGTTCATTGGAGTTGTCCAGCCTGAGCTTACGCCACTGACTGTTGAATAGTTTGCTGAGAACGGAAGCGACCCGCCCGCAACAATGTCTTTAATTGTTGCCCACCATATTGTCAGCGGACCCACACTTTTTGAAAGCGTAGCAGCAGAGCCCGCAACCGATGACGCAAGCGATGTTATAGTGTTGCAATAGCCATTGCTGACAATACCACCGGCGGATCCAAATGTCTGTGTCTTGCCCGATTGAAATGTGTAAGTTTTTCCTCCGGCAAGTGTCAAATTGCCATTGAACGTATTACTGCCGTTAGTAGCACCATTACCTGCAAAGCTGACATTATTGAAGCTTAGCTGATAACCGCTTTGATTGTCGATAATACCTTTGCACAAAGAGCTGGTCCATTCAATATTGTTGAAATTCGGGCAATTTGCGGCATGTCCATAGAAGAAGCTGGCGCTGTCAGCCGCTGTAAATCGAATCGTACTCGTATTCACTCCAAGTGTGAAGGTAGAGCCGCCATAATTCACAATACTTAATGCCGGACCGCTTCCGGTAATAATAAAAGTTGAACTTCCGGGATTAAGAACCCGTGGAGGTGCTGCATTGGAAACAAACATGGAGCACGTCACTGTTTTATCGTTGGTGTTAAGCGTACCTCTCAGATCAATGCGTGCTGTGGAACTGAGGTCATCAAGCAGATTCCACCCTCCACCGGCAGCGTTGCCAAATATTAGCTGACCTTTGAATTGAAATCCATTTGTTGTAATTGTTTTTCCGGTTGTTGTTGCCGCGAGCGTAATAAGGTTGGTAAAATTATTTGTCATTCCCGCCGCAAGCTGAAGGTTGCCATAAATGCTGAGTGTATTAGCGCCTGTCGATTTCAAAACCGGTTGACTTGTTGTATTCCAAATCATGTTGTCGCAGTTTGCATTTACATCGATAGTAACAGTATCATTGTTTGTGTGGAAGCCTGTATCGTCAAAGATGGCCTTGATGACATGGGTTGGTATCAATCCGCATGTATTTGCCGGCCCTCCGCTCGTACATGACCAGTTCGCCGGATTATTCCAGTTTCCGTTTCCGCCTATCCAGTATAGTTCTGTTACCGGAATGACCAGTGGAATATTCCATCCGGTTACATTACCGTTATTGAAGGAATTGATTGCTGAAAAAGTTGAGCCTCCGACTGCGGTATTATCTTCCAAGGCAACATTATATATGGTGATGTTACTACCACTGCTTTTACTGAAAATCGCAGCCGAACCTGCAGTTGAAGCATTTATGGTTACAAGACTCGAACAGGTCCCATTTGAAACGATTGTACCCAGACTCCCAAAGGTTTGCGTTTTTCCTGAAGTGAATGTGTAGGTTTTACCAGCAGCCAAAGACATGATGCCATTAAACGTATTTGTACCGGTTACATTGCCATTACCGCTCCAGGTTACGTTATTCGCTGTAAAGGTATAAGCACTCTGATTATCAATTGCCCCCAAACACGATGCATTTACCCACTCTAAATTATTAAACTGAACCGCTGAAGTGGTGTTTGAACTAATAAGTATTCTGGCGCTGTCGGCAGCAGTGAACCGGAATGTTGATGTTCCCGGGTTAACAATGCAGTTTGCATTAAGAACCCAAAAAGGCAGGACTGTGCTTGAAAGAGTGAGAATAGAGCTACCCAAATTAAGCACACGCGTGAATGTGCCACTCTCTCCAAATCGTGTGCAGGAGATTTTATTATTGTTTGTGTTCAGCGTGCCTCCCGAGTGGTCAATCCGGTTGATTGAGGTCACACTGTCCTGTAAAGTCCATTCTCCACCGTTGGCATTTCCAAAATATAATCGACCATTTAAAACAATACCGTTTGTTGTTACTGTTTTACCCGTGGTTGTTGCCGATAAGGTTATATCACCCGAGTAGGTCAGGTTCATGGCATTTATAAATTTCAAAGATCCGGCAATGCTCAGTGCTGAAGTACCTGCAAGTGTTGGCAAATATTGAGAGCCACTCCAGTTCATATCCTTGCAGCTCGCAGCAACATTAATGGTGACTGTTTGCCCGGTATTTGTAAAACTGTTTGCATCAAAAAATACTGGAGAATCCGGACTGGGTATACCGGCTGTACCGTTTGAACTTACTCCAGAGCACAATGACCAGTGTGCAGGATCGCTCCAGTTACCACTACCACCAACCCAGTACAAGCCTGAATTTGGAATATCCCAACCGGTAACAATTCCGCTACCAACAGAATTAGTGGCCGTAAATATGGCTCCACCGGTAGCCGTAATATCTTTTATCGAACAATATCCTAAAGTAATATTGCCGCTACTTTTACTGAATACGGCTGCTGAGCCGGCAGTTGCCGCAGTAATCAAGACCGGTGCAGTACAGCTGCTGACGGCAACAATAGTTCCGTTAATTCCAAATGTCTGTGTCTTGCCTGATTGAAATGTATAGTTTTTACCGCCGGCAAGAGTCAGACTGCCCTTAAACGTATTATTTCCGTTAATAATGCCGTTACCCGCTAAGCTGACTTTATTGAAGCTTAGCTGATAACCGCTTTGATTGTCGATACTTCCTTTGCACAAAGGGTTGGTCCATTCAATATTGTTGAAATTCGGGCAATTTGCGGCATGCCCATAGTAAAAGCGAGCGCTGTCGGCCGCTGTAAACAGAACAGTACTCGTATTCGTTCCAATTGTGAATGTAGAACCGCCATAATTCACAATACTTAATGCCGGACCGCTTCCGGTAATAATAAAAGTTGAACTTCCGGGATTTAGAACACGAGGAGGTGCCGCATTGGAAACAAACATGGAGCACGTAACTGTTTTATCGTTGGTGTTCAGCGTTCCTTTCAGATCAATGCGTGCTGTAGAACTCAGGTCATCAAGCAGATTCCATCCTCCACCGGCTGCGCTGCCAAATATGAGCTGGCCCTTGAATTGAATTCCATTGGTCGAAATTGTTTTTCCGGTTGATGTAGCAGTTAATGTAGTTATTCCGCTATACGTCAGGCTCATCGCATTGATAAAGGTTAATGAGCCTGCAATACTCAGTGTCGAATTTCCTGCCAAGATGGGAGAAAATAATGCTCCTGTCCAGTCCATACTAAGACACACAGCAGCAACATTAATTGTAACTATTTGCCCGGATCCGGTGAAACTGTTTGCATCAAAATATACGTCAACACCGGCCGAAGGTAAAAAACCACACGCCATTCCACCGGAACTCGTTGACCAGTGCCCAGAGGCATTCCAGTTCCCACTGCCATTTACCCAATATAAGGACGTAATGGGTGAGATAAAAGACCATCCGCTGACGTTGCCGCTATTCATTGAACTATTGGCATTGAATGTTGCTCCGCCGGACGCTGTGTTATCCTTCAAAATTGCCGAATTGAGTGTAATCGTTCCTGATAATTTTCTTATAATTGCTGCCGAACCTGCTGTTGAAGCATTGATAGTTACCGGATTTCCACAAGTTCCATTTGAAATCATTGTTCCGGAACTTCCAAAAGTTTGCGTTTTTCCTGAAGTGAAGGTGTAGGTTTTTCCTGCAGCCATAGACATGGAGCCATTAAATGTATTTGTACCGGTCACACGACCATTACCACCCCAGGTTATGTTATTTGCCGTGAAGGAAAATGTACTCTGGTTATCAATGGTTCCATAGCAGGAAGCATTGACCCATTCTATATTATTTAGCTGAACCGCCAAATTAATAGTTGAAGATATCTGTATCCTGGCGCTGTCGGCAGCTGTGAAGCGAAATGTTGATGTGCCCGGATTAATAGAAAAGTTTGCATTATTAACCCAAAAAACCAGTCCTGAATATGAAAGAGTAATTATGGAACTCCCTAAATTGAGTACACGCGTAAAAGTGCCACCTTCTCCAAAACGTAAACACGTTATTTTTTTGTTGTTTGTGTTCAGTGTGCCGCCTGTGTGATCAATTCGGTTTATTGAAGTCACGCTGTCCTGCAAAGTCCATTCTCCACCGTTGGCATTCCCAAAATATAATCGACCTTTTAATACAATACCGTTTGTTGTTACCGTTTTACCCGTGGTCGTAGCCGACAAGGTCATATCCCCCGAGTAGGTCAGTTTCATGCTACTTATAAATGTTAATGAACCTGCTATACTCAGTGCTAAAGTACCCGCCAGTGTGGGCGTATATTGCGCGCCACTCCAGTTCATATCATTACATGTCGCTCCAACATTAATTGTCACAGTTTGCCCGGTTGCCGAAAAACTGTTCCCATCAAAAAACACATTATCCGCTGCTGTAGGAATTGCTGCAACAATAGTTCCTCCTGAAGCAGTGCGCCAGTGATTTGCATTGTCATTCCAGTTGCCAGTTCCACCTACCCAGTAAAGATTGGCAGCAAAAGAAGTAACAGTTGTATTCAGAAGTAAGAGCATTATAACCGCCAGCAATTTGGGAAAAGTAATAAGCGGCGTTTTTTGTGTAATAACCTGTGCTTTTTTCATAATTATTTGCTTTATTTCAAAGCAAATAATACATTACACGTGCCAATAATTTATACCATTGAAAAACAAATAAATATATTTTTTTCGTGTAATGAAAAAGCCTAAAAATGGAAATCATTGTCCCTTTTTTAGACTTTTTTAGAGGTTTTGGAATATCTGCCAATCATTTGATGACTCCATAATCATCGGCAAATTTTTACGCTACGCACGGTGGCTGCTTTCTTTGTGCTTTCCGGATATATTGAAAATATCCATGAAGAAAATTATCATATACGGCAGGTAAAATCCGTAGCTTAGTCTTGACCTTGATATTTTTACATTTTGCTTTTTCATTGCGGTATTTTTTATTTATAACGCTCCGATTTATTCAATATTATCTGATTATTAATTTTTTATGACATTCATCGCCTTTTTTCCCTGACCCGAGATAAAATCGACAGTGTATACCCCGGGAATCATATCTGATACATTAAGTATGGCGATTCCATTTTGCATCTCGGTTTCCGTTAGTACTTTTACCATAACTACCTTGCCTCCCGCGTCATAAATCATTACATTGGCGGTTTTATCAATGTCTTTGGTAAATGCCACCATAAGTTCGTTTCGGCATGGATTCGGATAATAGTTGACAATAAGCTCTGTTCTGCTGTCGCAATTCGCCGGGACCGGAGTGGTATAAGTAGTGCGCCCGTCGAATCCGGTTTGAAGAAGCCTGTAGTAAACCGTGCCCTTGGTTCCCGATTCATCAATAACTGAATATTTTTGGACTGTGCTGCTGTTGCCTGCGCTTTCTACTACAGTTACTTCAACCCAGTTGTTCAGGTCGTTTGAGCTTTCAACAGCAAAGTTTTTAGTGCCATTCTCGTTAGTTGTTACCCAGTTTACTACTGCCATTCCGTTCTTGCAACTTGCTTCAAACGATAGTATGGTAGTAGGAGGGAGCACTTCAACTGTTTTTCCCTGAATATAAAACGTGGTTGATATTCGTGCACCAACTTCCAGAGAATAAATTCCCGGGGAGGGATCGTTTTCGGTCAGTATCACATTTTCAACCTTTTGCGTCTGCTTCCAGGTTTGGGTGTCTGCAACCATGGTAACTGCCAGATCCCAGGCTGATAATACTGTTGGTACCGCCGTCATCAGTGCATCCAGATCCTCTTGAGTGAAATATAACTTAACCCTTGACGATTTGCCCTGAATTGTTTCAAGCCTCAGGTGGCGTTGCATATATGCTTCATGATTATTCGGCTCGTAGTTTATCTGAGGGTCGATGGTGAGATATGCCGATGTACTTCCCGGTTCCCAATTTCCGCTTGAATCACACACGGATGCCAGCATTTTGTTTGAGCTGTTTATCAGGATTCTCCAGTTATCAGGTTTAGGAATTGCGCATTCGACTGACCTACCGCTGCGCATAGCAATACCATTTGCCGATGGTATGCTTACTACGGCATAGGATGATTCCATAGCAGGGCAGGAGCCGCTTTTTACGATGGCTCTGTACCAGTAAACACCGCCGTCTGTAATTGTTGGTAGGTAATACGGTTGAGTGTTTGCAATGGATGTCCATGTATTACCGCTGTCGGACGACACTTCCCAGCGTATTATTGAGCCTGCATAGGATGTTAACCGAAGGGTATCGGCGGCAACGCCCGGGCATGATGTTCCGCCTCCGCTTACGCCACCGGGTTCGGTGTATATTGATGATGGCACATACACCGGTGTTCTTGATAAGCTCACACAAGTGGGCGATTCCCATGTAATATCGAGCTGACCGTCACCTGTTCTGTTATCCTGTAGGTAAAGAGTATTGAATGATATCATTGGATCAGTCCAGCTGCTTCCTCCGCCACCGCCTGCACCCGAAAGGTCAGTTTGTGCACAGGTGTCGCACCCGGTGCAACCTGCTCCGCCACCACCAAAATAGCCTCCACCACCGGCACCGCCGCCTCCCGGTTGGCCGCTTCCTTCTCCTGAAGCTCCGTTTCCACCGATGCCTAAATTTCCACTTGTTCCGGTGAAAATACAACCGCATCCTGAAACAGCGCCGCCATTTCCACCTGTAATTTGTGTGGCACCAAGACCTGCATTCGATCCAACGCAACTGTGAACGATGCCAAAACCGTCGGAGCCATACTCGCCTCCGCCATTGCCTCCGTTGCCGGAAGACGGATTCGTGCTGCTCGCTCCGCCCTTTCCTCCGCCACCGGCTGCGACCAGTAGACGGTTTGTAAGAGAATTTCCGCCTAAGCGGATATCTGTTGCGCCACCGCCACCACCGCCGTAATATGCACCGCCGGAAACAGATCCACCGATTCCGCCGCCATTCCATCCTGCGTCAGGAGTGCCGCCTTGCGATCCAACATTAATATATAGGACGGAGCCGGGAATTACACTCAGCCTGCTTTTTACTTTTGCACCCAATCCACCCTGGTTTCCGCCCTGAGCGCCCCATGCCACCACATCAACAACCGTCACTCCTGCAGGTACTGTCCATGTTTGCGTGGCACCCGTATAACTGAATGATGCAGAACTGCTGTTTGAAAAGTAGGATTCTGCGTACAAGGTAGTATCGTTGTAAACTGTGATATTGAAACTTGAGCCGCTTGATGTAGTGCCAAGAAAGTTTCCGCCATAATTGGCATCATACCAGTTTATGGAATAACCTGATGAAAAGGCTGTAAGATCTGTTGTTGAGCCGTAGCATACACTAGCCGGGTAAGCCGAAACAGGGGACGGCTCCGGTGCCGCATTTACGGTTACCACCACGGGACTGCGTGAAGTACTCACGCAGGCACCGGCAGCTTCGGCATAATAGGTGGTAGTTGTCTGGGGCGAAACCGGCAGGTTGAATCCGCTGGCTGAGCTGCCGACAAAAGTTCCTCCTGAAGAAGCATTGTACCAGTGAATCATGTTTCCGTCTGAAGTGGCACTTAATTCGGTGTATTCCCCACAATTGATAACAGCATTACTTACTGACGCATTGGTGGGTGCTGCTGGTGGGTTTACAATCAGAGTAACCGCAACACGGTTAGTATTGGTGCAGTTTGAATTATATGCTTCGGCATAGTAAACTGTGGTTATTACAGGATTCACGGGAAAGGCAAGACCACTTAACGTATTTCCAAGTTCGGTGCCGCCGGTAGGAGTGGTGAACCATTTAATTCTGTTTCCTGCCGAAGTAGCCGTAAGATAAGCCGTTTCACCACAGGTAATGACTGAAGGAGATGCCAGCACATCTGTTGGAAGAGCCGGCTCAGGGCAGGTTTGCGGTGATAACGCTATTGTGTTAACATCGAAATAATCACCGCATATCTCAGTACCAACCCTGTTTCCTGACCATAATGCTCTTGTCGCTGATGGCCATGCCAGTGTTAATACTAAGCAGATGATTGCGAGTTTAATAGCGTATTTATTGTTCATGCCGAACCTTTTATTTCATTTATCTCACAAATCTACAATATACTCTACCCTTCTTTCAATAGATGAAAACCCTGAAACGTACGCGTCTTTTGACCTGTTTATTTTAAAAAAAGATTAGTCAATTAGTTAATTTGAAAATTTGTCAAATAAACAATTCAACGACCCAACATTTCAGCCATTCAACATTTTGAAAATGATATAATGATTAAAGAGGCTGCTTTCTGAGACAGCCTCTTTAATCATTACTTTATTGTTGCTTTTTAGTGATATTCATTTACTTCGTTTTAATAACCGTTGCAGCATTTTTTGTTTTACCGGTAATAAATTCAACGGTATACACACCCGGAATAACATCCGTTACATTGATAATGGCTACACCACGCTGCATTTCTGTTTCACTAAGAGGTCTTGCCAGAATAACCTTTGCGCTTGCATCGTACATCATCACGCTTGCAGTCTGAGTCAGGTCTTTATTAAAGGCGACCATCAGTTCGTCCCTGCATGGGTTCGGATAATAATTTACGTTCACTTCCAGATTATCCTTACAGTTTGAAGGTATAGCTGGTGATATCGTTGATTGTCCGTCGTAGTCTGTCTGGCGCAGGCGGTAATATACAATACCATCGTGCGATGTTTCATCAATAGTGGAGTAACTCAGGGTGTGATTGCTGTTACCGGCGCCGCCTATTCTGGCTACATTCGTCCAGTTTTCCATATCCGTTGTGCTCTCGATTGTAAAGTACTCATTATTGTTCTCGGTAGCTGTAACCCAACTGAGCGCAGTCTTACCATTCTGACACTGGGCGTCGAAAGAAATCAATTCTATGGGTAGAGGACCGTCACCACCTTTTCCGTGGATGAAGAATTCTGAGAACTCTGATACTTCAACCTGCACAGAGAAAATTCCCGGGAACGGATCATTTTGTGTTATGATTGGGTCAGGGAAATACTTGGCACTTGACCAACTCTGCATATCCGAAACCTTGGTTACCGCCAGATCATTTGCTGACTGAATATACGGCGCTACTGCCATAAGTGCTGCCAAATCTTCTGTTGTAAAATATAGTTTCACTGTGGCAGGTCCCTGATTGGTAACCTCAACATGTACATGCCTCTGCATGTATGGTTCTCCTGTTACCGGATGATAATTAACCGTAGGGTCGATGGTCAGGGTTGCCATTGTTGCACCTAAACTGTTATGTCCTGTTGTATCAAACAGCGACACTATCAGGTTGTTCTGAGCATCTACAACGTCAACCCAATTATTCGGACTAAGGATGTTGCATGTTATTGAGTTTTCTGTAACCTCTGCAATACCTTGTACTGAGGGCACGGTAACTTCAGCATATCCCGATTTCTCGGAAGGACAAGCACCATTTCCCACATCTGCCCTGAAATAATATGTGCCACCAAGGTCAAGAATTGTTGCATAATCAGGAGATGTATTGGTAATGGGCGACCAACTGCTGCCGTTATCTGTTGAAACTTCCCATTTGTTGATAGTTCCGGAATATCCTGATAACACCATTGGATTGCAGAGGTTACCTGGACAAATGGGTCCGCCACCTGTTACATTGCCTGCCACGGGATTGGTTGATGTTGTTACCGAAACCGGAGTTCTGGT
Organism: Bacteroidota bacterium; assembly: GCA_037133915.1. Taxonomy (NCBI): domain Bacteria; kingdom Pseudomonadati; phylum Bacteroidota; species Bacteroidota bacterium. The sequence continues at coordinate 9,436 of JBAXND010000013.1, read as the reverse complement.
GGCACTCAGACAGGTTTCTGAAAGGTAAGCTTCTGCATAAAATATTGTATCGCTGTTTGCCGTAATGTTGAATGCTTCTCCGCTGTCTGTTGAACCAATCAGGTTGCCCTCCGTGGCGGCGTCGTACCATTTAATGTTAAACCCGTTGGAGGTTGCACTCAGGTCGGTTGCTGATCCAATACACACTAAAGCCGGACTTGCAATAACGGGTGTCGGAGCTGCCGGGGCATTCACCGTAAGGGTAACTGCTGTGCGGGTAGCACTGTTGCAGGTACCGGCGGCTTCTGCATAATAGGTAGTGGTTGCAGCGGGGCCAACACTCAAGGTTGCACCGCTCACGGTATTAGCTATGGCAATGCCACCAACTGCTGATAAATACCAGTTAATTGTATTTCCGGTTGAAACGGCACTCAAATCTGCACTTTGACCGCAAATAATTGCAGAAGGTGTTGCTGTTACCGATACCGGTGCTGCCGGAGGTGTAACGGTTACCACAACGGCTGTTCTTGTTGAGTTGGTGCAGCTGCTGTTGTATGCTTCTGCATAATAAGTGGTGGTTGATGCCGGTGTTACGCCATAGTTAGCTCCACTCGCCGATGTACCTATTTCAATTCCTCCTGACGCAACAGTATACCATTTAATATTGCTTCCTGCTGAAGTTGCATTTAATTGTGATGTTGAACCGCATACTACTGAAGCCGGTGTTGCCGATACCGATGCCGGTGCTGCCGGAGGTGTTACGGTTACCACAACGGCTGTCCTTGTTGAGTTGGTGCAACTGCTGTTGTATGCTTCAGCATAATAAGTGGTGGTTGATGCAGGAGTTACGCCATAGTTAGCTCCACTCGCCGATGCACCTATTTCAATTCCACCCGAAGAAACCGTGTACCATTTAATATTGTTTCCGGCTGAAGTTGCATTTAATTGTGATGTTGAACCGCATACGACTGATGCCGGTGTTGCCGATACCGATGCCGGTGTTGCAGGTGGTGTAACGGTTACTACAACTGCTGTTCTTGTTGAATTGGTGCAAGTGCTGTTGTATGCTTCTGCATAATAAGTGGTGGTTGATGCAGGAGTTACCGCAAAGCCGGAACCGCTTGAAGAAGTGCCTATCTGTGTCCCTCCCGTAGAAACGGTATACCATTTAATATTATTTCCGGCTGAAGTTGCATTTAATTGTGATGTTGAACCGCATACGACTGAAGCCGGTGTTGCCGATACCGATGTCGGTGTTGCGGGAGGCGTTACCGTTACCACTACTGCTGTTCTGCTTGAGTTGGTGCAGCTGCTGTTGTACGCTTCTGCATAATAAGTAGTGGTTGATGCCGGTGTTACGGAAAAGTTGGCAGCACTTGCCGATGTGCCTATTTCAGTTCCACCCGAAGAAACGGTGTACCATTTGATACTGTTTCCGGCGGAGGTTGCATTTAATTGTGATGTTGAACCGCATACAACAGAAGCCGGTGTTGCCGATACCGATGTCGGTATTGCAGGAGGTGTAACTGTTACCACTACTGCAGTTCTTGTTGAATTGGTGCAGGTGCTGTTGTATGCTTCTGCATAATACGTAGTGGTTGATGCCGGTGTTACGGCATAGTTGGCTCCACTTGTTGAAGTGCCAATTTGAGCTCCTCCTGAAGAAACGGTGTACCATTTGATACTGTTTCCGGCGGAGGTTGCATTTAATTGTGATGTTGAACTGCACACAACAGAAGCCGGTGTTGCCGATACCGAAGTCGGTGTTGCGGGAGGTGTAACTGTTACCACTACCGCAGTTCTTGTTGAGTTGGTGCAGGTGCTGTTGTATGCTTCTGCATAATAGGTGGTGGTTGATGCCGGTGTTACGGCAAAGTTAGCTGCACTTGTCGAAGTACCTATTTCAGTTCCTCCCGAAGAAACGGTATACCATTTAATACTGTTTCCGGCGGAGGTCGCATTTAATTGTGATGTTGAACCGCATACAACAGAAGCCGGTGTTGCACTTACCGAAGTCGGTGTTGCGGGAGGTGTAACTGTTACCACAACGGCAGTTCTGGTCGAATTGATGCAGGTTCCGTTGATTGCTTCTGCATAATACGTGGTGGTTGATGCCGGTGTTACCGAATAAGTGCCGCCGCTGGCCATACTGTTCAGCAAGGTGCCTCCTGATGAAGCTGTGTACCAATCGATATTATTTCCCGTTGATGTTGCAGTCAGTGAGCTTGCACTTCCGCATACTACACTTGCAGGTGTTGCAGTTACGGCTGAAGGTGTTGCAACATTTGGTGTTGTAAATGCCGCAGATGTTCCATAGGCTGATGATGTGGAGTTACAGCCTGTTTGTGCATAAACACGCAGGTAGTAAGTAGTATTGCAGCTTAAACCCGTTGCTGTTGCTGTTGTGCCGGTGGTGCTGCTTTGAGCCACACCTGATCCGTAGGTAACGCTGCTGCTTGTTCCCACTACCCAGTAATAAGTAATAGTGCCGCCGCCTAAGGGTGTGCCTGCCGCCCACGAAAGATTTGCAGTTGTGATGTTGCTCGCCGTGCCCGTAATACTTACCGGTGTTCCGGGCGTAGTACAGGAGGTATATTTATACGCCAGTATCTGGTTATTCGTAAGTACCACACAGGGGTAATGGCATAAATGAATATAATAGGTTCCTGTGGTTGGGCAGGTCCAGTCCATGGATGAATTCAACGAAGAGCAGTAAGGACCATAATCGTCCACTGCAGCAACCTGGACGTTCGAAGAATTGTAAATCCTTAAATAGGTATCCTCGCTGGGACCGCCGCAGGTGCTGAAATTGTAAATGTTTCCGGCTATTGCCGAAAATGACCAATAAATCCATTTACTCTTTCCGGTTGATGCAGTATTTTGCCAACTCGTTGTTGGGGTAAGGGAACCCATACTCGTATTTGTGGTCCCGCACATCTGCGCCGATGAGTCAAAAGACAATGCCAGTAAAAGAGACACTATGGCAATTAGTAATTTGTGGGTAAAGGTTGCTTTCATACTACGAACAATTATGTTACTTTTTCTTTTCTTACCAATCTTGTTTTTTTGTGATTCTGAATACAGTTTTTATTCATTCCTCTCTGATGAACTTTTAACTTTGTCAAAACTACGACAGGACACATGTTCGTTTCAATAGATGAATGTCCTGAATTGGAATAGGTCATTTGACTTGTTTAGGTTCAGGGCATTATACAGGTAGATGTTGCTGAAAACACTAGATAATCAGGGGTTATAATGATTAAAGACTTGTTGGCGTCACTATTTCAAAAAAGTTCAGTTATTAGAAAGTGATGATAAAATAATTTGAAAATTCGTTAATTAGTCTATTTGAAAATGAAATAATAACTAAGAACTAAAAACGAATAATAAAGAATGAACCTTTGCGTCTTTGCGCCTTCGCGTGAAATTTTATCAATTAGCTAATTTGGCAATTCAACAAATAGACAATTCAACACCTCAACAATTCAACACCTCAACAAAAAGCAGCTCTTATCAAGCTGCCATTAATATTGTGATTTAACCTAAGCCTATTCGACCGTTTACTTAAACCCCTGTGTGTTTTTATGATTCTGGAACACGCTTATCAGTTGCATGAATAAAATCATGAAATACGGCAGGAAGAAACCCGAATAAAACTTTGTTTTCCGTGATTCATTTTGCTGGTTCATCATAATTGTATGTTTATTTATTAATGTTGCTTGTTGATTCCGGTAATTATTTTGTTTTTACGATGGTCATTGCTTTTTTTGTTTTCCCACAAACAAATTCAACCGTATAAATGCCCGGAATTACTTCCGAAACATTTAATACAGTAACGCCTCGTTCAATCTCTGTATCTGAAAGCACTTTTGCCATGATTACTTTGGCGCTGGCGTCATACATCATCACATTGGCCGATTTTGATATCTCGTTGCTGAACGATATAAGGAGTTCGTCCCGACAGGGATTCGGATAAGCATTTACCTCCAGCTTCTGACTTCCCTGGCAGTTTGCCGGGATTGCGGGAGATGTGCTTGTCTTACCGTCATAGTCGGTTTGCTTTAAGCGATAATATACCATGTCGCCGGATGAGAATTCGTCGACCGCCGAATAGTTTAACAAATGGTTGCTGTTACCGGCACCTTCAACTCTTGCTGCTTCGGTCCAGTTTTGCATATCGGTGGTGCGTTCTATCGTAAAATACTGATTATTCAATTCGGTGGCTGTTGACCATGTGAGCACTGCGCTGCCATTTTTGCAACCGGCCTCAAAGGATACGAGTTCAATGGGCAACGGTCCCTGACCAGCCTTGCCGTGGATGAAAAATTCTGAAAACTCGCTAACCCCGACCTGAAGTGAATACACTCCCGGGAAAGGATCATTTACCGTAAGAATGGGGTCCTGAAAGTACTTCGGGTTTGACCAGGTTTCCATATCAGAAACTTTGGTTACTGCAAGGTCTGATGCCGAAGTTATAGACGGTGCCACAGCCATCAGCGAATATAATTCCTCCTGTGTGAAATACAGTTTCACAAAAGCACCGCCCTGCGACGATACATTGACTTTAACATGTCGCTGCAGGTACGGTTCGCCTGTGGTGGGATGGAAATTCACCATTGGGTCAATGGTAAGATAGGCCATAGTAGCTCCCAGATTATTGTTGCCTGTTGAGTCGAATAAGGAAACGATGAGGTTATTCTGTGCATCCACCAAGTCTACCCAGTTGTTGGGGCTGGCGATATTGCAGCTGATGGAAGTTTGAGTGCCCATAGCGATGCCCTGTACTGTGGGCACAATTACTTCAGCGTATCCCGATTTCTCAACCGGACAGTTTCCGTTACTCACTTCGGCTCTGAACCAATACGTTCCGCCAATACCTAAATTCGTTGCGTATACATTATTCGTATCTGCCAGCGGCATCCACGAACTTCCAAAGTCACTTGAAATTTCCCATTTATTAATTTTACCGGAGTATCCGCTCAGCGTCATTGGTTCGGTCATATTTCCCGGACAAATTTGCCCGCCACCGCTTACGGTTCCACCAACGGGATTCGGTATAACCGATACGGTAATCGGTGTTCTGTCATTACTCAGACAGGTTCCCGAAAAGCTTGTTTCAGCATAAACCGTGGTATTGGAATCAACGGTAATCGTGTAAACGGAATCACTGGCTGAGGTCCCCAGCAGGTTTCCACCGCTTGCTGCATCATACCAGTTTATAGAATATCCTGTCGCGGTAGATGATAGATTGGCAACAGAACCTACGCAAACATTCAGTGGTTCTGCAGTTACATGCGAAGGCGCTGCAGGGGCATTGACCGTTACCACTACGGGTGTGCGGCCCGCACTGTTGCAGGCAACTCCAACTGCTTCGGCATAATAGGTTGTTGTGCCTGCAGGTGTAACACTAAAACTCGCGCCGCTTGCCGATGTCCCCAATGGGCTTCCACCGGATGCTGCGTTATACCATTCAATACTGTTTCCATAAGAAAGCGCACTCAAATCAGTGCTTTGTCCGCAGGAAACGGAAGGTGGGTCGGCTGTGGCTGATGTGGGTTCCTGCAACGGAACTATATGAACTACAATAGCTGTTCTGGATGAGTTAGAGCAAGAACCGGTGATGGCTTCAGCATAGTATGTTGTTGTTGTTGCCGGTGAAACATCAAAGTCACCGCCACTTGCCGAAGTTCCGAGTGATGTGCCGCCCGTGGGAACGGTGTACCAGCTTATAGAATTTCCGTCGGAAACTGCGTTTAATGTTACCTGTGAATTACATATGGCGGTATCGGGTGTAGCCATTATTTCCGATGGCGCGGCAGGAGGGATAACCGTTACTGTTATTGACGGACGTGTGGGATTAGGACAACTGCCATTATTGGCTTCCGCATAATAGATTGTAGTAGATGAAGGTGTAACTGAAATGTCGGAACCACTTACGGCAGATCCAATGGATGTCCCACCTGTGGGAACAGTATACCATTTTATCGTGTTGCCCGGTGACGTTGCATAGAGCGATGAACTTGCTCCGCAGACTACTGAATCGGGTGAAGCAAGCAGATTCAGCGGCGATGCGGGAAGTGAAACCGTAACAACCACCTGTGTTCTTGTTGAGTTAACACAGCTGCCATTATTTGCTTCTGCCCAGTAAGTAGTTGTAGAAACAGGAGAAACTGCAAATACGGCGCCGCTCAATGAGGTACCTATTTCAGCTCCACCCGTAGATACCGTGTACCACTTTATAGTATTACCCGACGAGGTGGCAATAAGCTGTGACGATGAGCCGCATACAAGCAAAGCAGGTGTTGCCGAAACTGCTGAAGGTGCCGCAGGCGGTGTAATTGTAACTACTGTGCTTATCCGGTTCAGGTTCGGGCAGCTTCCATTATTGGCTTCAGCATAATAAGTGGTTGTTGAAGCCGGGGTTACCGCAAAGTTTACTCCACTTGCAGTACTTCCAATGGATGTTCCTCCTGAAGAAACAGTGTACCATTTTATAGTATTTCCCGATGAAACCGCATTCAACTGAACCTGAGAAGAACAATACAACGATGATGGCGAAGCCGTAACATTTGAAGGTAAGGCAGGTGCCGCTACTGTTATTAATACTGCTGTTCGCGTCGGGTTATAACAAACGCCGTTGTGCGATTCAGCATAATACGTTGTGGTTACGGTCGGGCTCACACTGAAGCTGGCTCCGCTGGCAGAGCTTCCCAGACTGCTTCCTCCGCTTGATACGGTATACCAGTTAATCGTGCTTCCTGCCGAAGTGGCTTTTAGCTGAGACGTTGATCCACAGCTTAAGGAAGACGGGGTGGCTGAAGCGCTTGAAGGTACCGGTGGGGGAGTCATACTTACTACAACGGCTACCCTGGTTGGATTGGGACAACTGCTGCTGTTTGCTTCCGCATAATACGTTGTTGTGGCTAATGGAGTAACAGAAAAATTTACACCGCTGGCTGAAGTCCCGATTTGTGTTCCACCGCTTGAAACGGTGAACCATTTAATCGTGTTTCCTGCTGAGGTTGCGTTCAATTGCGATGATGAACCGCATGTAACGGAAGCAGGTGTGGCTGTAACTGAAGTTGGTGTTGTTGGCAATGTCACTGTTACAACTACAGCTGTGCGGGTTGGATTACTGCATGTTCCATTCGTTGCTTCTGCATAATACGTTGTTGTTGTCTGTGGTGAAACAGTGAAATTTGCTGCACTTGCCGAAGTCCCAATCGATGTTCCTCCTGTTGATACTGTGTACCAGGTGATGGTATAACCTGTTGAAGTAGCTTTTATCTGCGATGTTGCGCCACATGCAATAGTTGATGGCGTGGCTGACAGACTCGATGGTAACGGTGGAAGTGATACCGTTGTTACCACAGCTGTTCGGGTTGGGTTGGTGCAGGTTGTATTGCTCGCCTGAGCATAATACGTTGTAGTGGATGCCGGCGAAACAGCAAAATTGGCTGCGCTTGCCGATGATCCCAGTGAAGTGCCTCCGGTTGAGACAGTGTACCAGTCAATGGTACTGCCGGTCGATGTAGCTTTTAGCTGTGTTGTTGAACCGCAAACAAGCGATGATGGTGTGGCGGTTACACTTGAGGGCGTTGGAGGAAGTGTGGTTGTTACCACAACCGCAACCCGGGTGGAATAGACACATGTACCTCTGTTGGCTTCAGCATAATAGGTTGTAGTAGTTGAAGGAGCGACAGTAAAATATGCTGCACTGGCCGAGGAACCTATGGATGTTCCGCCGGTTGCCACCGTATACCATTTTATGGTTGCACCCGATGAGGTTGCTTTTAACTGGGATGTTCCACCGCAAACAACCGAAGTGGGGTTGGCCGTAACGTAGGTTGGCGCTGCCGGTTGCGAAACAGTCACTTTTACTCCTTTTCTGGTCGTATTGGTACATGCTGAGGTAAAGGACTCAGCATAGTACGTTGTCGTTGTTAACGGGCTCACCGAGAAGCTTCCACCACTGGCCATTGTTCCTATAGCTGTTCCCCCGGTAGATACGGTGTACCATCTGATAGATGCACCCGCAGAGGTTGCAGTTAATGAAGAACTTTCCCCGCAAAGAATGGTGGTTGGACTGGCTGCATATCCTGAAGGCGTTGTGGGTACCGTTACTGTTACTAGTACAGATTTTCGTGTTGTGCCAACACAAGTGCCATTAACCGCTTCGGCGTAATAGGTAGTGGTGGCTGCCGGAGTCACGGCAAAGTTTACACCACTGGCAGTGGTTCCAATGGATGTCCCACCTGTTGAAACGGTGTACCATTTTATAATGTTACCGGCTGAAACAGCGTTTATCTGTGAAGTTGAACCGCAAATTACCGATGCAGGAGTGGCCGTTGCAGTGGGTGTTGCAGGCAATGCCGTAGAAAATGCCGATGAAGTTTTATAGGCCGATGAAATTCCGTTGCAGCTTGATTGAGCGTACACTCTCAAATAATAGGTCGTTCCACAGGTTAATCCTGTAGCGGTGGCGGATAATCCTGTAGTGAATCCCTGGGCAATGCCGCTGCCATAAGTAACCGACGAACTTGTTCCCACAACCCAATAATAGGTAACGGTAGCACTTCCAACCGGTGAACCTGCCGTCCATGAAACCGTTGCCGTTGTCATTCCGGTATTAACCCCGACAGCAGTTGCCGGTGTTCCGGGAGTAGAACAGGCACTATATTTATATGATAAGATTTGGTTATTGTTAAGTTTCGCACAACCGTATGTACCAATTGCACATAATAAGTCCCTGTGGTTGGGCAGGTCCAGTCGATAGATGCATTTGAAGTGGCACAGTAAGGACCATTGCCTGCGTTGGCGGCAACGTTCGTTAACGAGGAGTTATGTATATTAATGGTAGTTTCTTCTGAAACTCCGTTGCAATTGCTGAAACTGTAAACATTTCCTGCCGTTGCGGCAAAGGACCAGTAAATACGGTCGCCTGAACCCGTTGACGCGTTATTCTGCCAGCTTGTTGTTAGGGTAAGTGCGCCTTTATTGACACTCGAACCACTACCGCACAATTGTGCTTGCGCTGCGCCTGAAAAGCCCAGGGCGATTATAATAATGGCGGCAATCCTTAGTATTGTAATTCCTGACTTCATAACATCCTTCTTTGTTAGTACTTCTTAATATTCCTGTTCACCACTTCGTTTACATTTTAATATTATGGAGAATTACTTTTTTAATGGGCAGACTTCTCCACGGTTTTTCATTTTCCAAAATTAGGCTTACAGATATAGTCTTATCAACAGGCTTTCATCCTGAAATATACAGGCTATTTGACGTATTTGAAAGAAAGAGAAAAGACGGGCTGTATTATGATAAGATGCAGTTTATGAGTAATATGAGCTCAAGCGGAATTTTACGTATAAATTATTTTAACATGCGTTTTTTTAATTAAATATCACTATTGTCCGATAAAAATACAGAATATTATTTTGCAAACCGCAACAAA